>NZ_PSUC01000001.1:0-103524 GCF_002931635.1 Rathayibacter sp. AY2B7
CTGGGCGAAGGACGCGGAGGACGGCCAGGTGAAGGGCTTCCTCGTCCCCACCTCGACGCCGGGCTACCGCGCCACCGCCATCGCGCGCAAGCAGAGCCTGCGGACGGTGCAGAACGCCGACATCGTGCTCGAGGGCGTCCGCGTCCCGGAGTCGCTGCGCCTGCAGGGCGCGAACTCGTTCCGCGACACCGCGAAGGTGCTCCGGCTCACCCGCGCCGAGGTCGCCTGGCAGGCCATCGGCGTCGCGATCGGCGCCTACGACGCGGCGCTGCGCTACGCGAAGGAGCGCGTGCAGTTCGGCAAGCCGCTCGTCGGGCACCAGCTGGTGCAGGACCTCCTGGTCAAGAGCATCGGCAACATCACGGCCAGCATCGCCCTGGCGACCCGCGTGTCCGAGATGCTCGACGCCGGCGAGCAGCGCGAGGAGCACTCCGCCCTCGCGAAGGCCTACGCGACGGCCCGGATGCGCGAGACCGTCGCCTGGTGCCGCGAGGTGATGGGCGGCAACGGCATCGTCCTCGACTACGGCGTCGCCCGCTTCTTCGCCGACGCGGAGGCCCTCTACTCCTACGAGGGCACCCGCGAGATGAACACGCTGATCGTCGGCCGCTCGATCACCGGCACCGCCGCGTTCGTCTGAGCCTCCCCGGCCGGGGAGCGAGCGGCGGCGCGCCCGGCACGCCGCCGCGCCGCCCCCGCTCCCTAGACTGGTCGCCATGATCCGACGCGCCGCCCCCGCCGCTCCCCGAGCGCTCGCGGTGGCGGTGCTGGCCGTGCTGCTGGCCGGCCAGTCGCTGCGGAACCTCGCCGGATGGTGGGGCTGGGGCGTCGTCGTCGCGGTGCTCCTGGGCGCCTCGATCGCCGTGCTCGTCCGCGCCCGTCCCCGCCTGCGCTGGGCCCGCACGCCGAAGTCGCTGGTCCTCTTCCTCGGGCTCGCGGTGCTCTCGCTGCTGTGGTCCGCCTATCCGGGAGCGAGCGCGATCGGAGTCACGGCGCAGCTCGCGACGACGCTCGGCGGCGTCGTCCTCGCCCTCACGCTGAGCAGCCGGGAACTGCTCACGGCTCTCGGACGGGCCCTGCGCCTCTCGGTCGGCCTGTCGCTCCTCTTCGAGCTCGTGATCGCGGTCGTCGTGCGGCAGCCCGTCCTGCCGTTCGGCGTCGAGCCTCCCGCCGACGGACCGACGCCCGACGCCTTCTACTGGTCGCAGGCCGCCCTCTTCACCGGCGAGCCCGTCCAGGGGATCGTCGGCAACCGCAACCTCCTCGGCTTCCTCGCCCTGCTCGGCCTGATCGTGATCGCGATCGAGCTGGCGGCCCACTCGATCCGGCGCCGCTGGGGAGCGGTCTGGGTCGCCCTGTTCGTCGCGACCCTTCTGCTCACCCGCTCGGCGACCGTCCTGCTCTGCCTCGTCGCCGTCGTCCTCGCGGCCGCGTTCGCGCTCTGGGCTCGCCGGAGGGGCGAGTCCCGCCGCCGTCCCGTCTACCTGACCGCCGCGGGGCTGGCGGTGGCGACCGTCGCCGGAGGCGCCGCGGGCTGGGGCGCCCTCCTCGGCCTGCTCGGCAAGAGCGAGGACGCCACGGGCCGCCTCGACATCTGGGACTCGGTGATCGCGCTCACACTGCAGCGCCCGGTCCTCGGCTGGGGCTGGGTCAGCTACTGGGCTCCCTGGGCCGCCCCGTTCGACACCCTCGCCGAGCGCAAGGGCGTGCTCTACCTGCAGGCCCACGACGCCTGGCTCGACGTCGCCCTCCAGCTGGGAGCGGTCGGCCTCGTCCTCTTCGCGGCGCTCGCCGTCTCGACGCTGTGGCGCTCCTGGTTCCGCGCGGTCGACCGCCCGCGGCGCGACGCGACCTCGACCCTCCCCTACACGGCCGTCAGCCTCGCTCCGCTGCTGATCGTGGTCGCCCTCCTGGCGCAGTCGCTGTTCGAGAGCCGGATCCTGATCGAGGGAGGCTGGCTGCTCCTCGTCCTCTTCGCGGTGCAGACCAAGCGGCCGGCGACCGAGACGCCCGAGGTCCTCGCCGCGACCCCGCTCCCCCACGCCGACGCCTCCCCGAGGCGATGAGGCCCCGCCGCCCCTCGCTCCCCGCCTCCGTCGCCGACGCGACGGCGTCCCCGCAGTTCGCGGCGGCCCTCGCGCAGACCACTCTCGTCACCGTCCTCTGCGCCCCGGCGGTCCGCGGGCTCCTCGGCTGGCCCGGCTACATCGCCGCCGTCGCCACGCTCACCGCCCTCGCGGCGGTCATGCTCGTCCTGCGGCGCGGGCGGCTCGACTGGGAGGGCCTGCTGCCCACGAGCATCCTGGTGTTCCTCGGCTGGATCGCGCTCAGCGTGCTGTGGAGCGACTACACCTGGGCCACGGTCTCGAGCGTCGTCTACCAGTTCGCCCTGGCGTTCCTGGCGATCGCGATCGGCCTGACGCGCGACATCATCCAGATCATCCGCTCGGTCGGCGACGTGCTGCGGGTCGTGCTGATCGCCTCGCTCGCCGTGGAGGTGCTCTCGGGGGTGCTGATCGACCAGCCGCTGCGCTTCCTCGGCGTGGAGGGCCTGCTCGCGGTCGGCGGGCCGATCCAGGGACTGGTCGGCACCCGCAACCAGCTCGGGCTGGTCTGCCTGCTGGCGATCGTGACGTTCTCGGTGGAGCTGATGACCCGCTCCGTCGCCCGCGGGCCGGCCGTCGCCTCGATCGCCCTCGCCGCGGTCACCCTCCTCTTCACGCGCTCCGCCGTGAGCGCGGGCGTGCTCGCCGTGGCCGTCGTCGTCGCCCTCGCTCTGCGCTGGGTGCGCCACGGCGACGGCACCCACCGCCGTCGGCGGCAGGTCGCGGTGCTCGGCGTCGCCGCCGCGGCCTCCCTCACCGTGTGGCTCCTGCGCTACCGGGTGATCGAGCTGCTGAACGCGGGCAGCGAGTTCGAGTTCCGGCTGCGGCTCTGGCAGCAGGTCTGGCGCTTCACGGACCTCGCTCCGATCGTCGGCTGGGGCTGGGTGGGCTACTGGCGGCCCGACCTCTACCCCTTCACCGCCATCGACTACCTCTCGGGCCGCCCGCACTCGTCGAGCCTCAACGCCCTCTTCGACGTGGCCCTGCAGGTCGGCGCGGTCGGGGTGGTCCTTTTCGTCGTGCTGATCGGCCTCGCGCTCTGGCGCTCCTGGCTGATCGCCTCCGAGCGCAAGGCGGTCGTGCACGTCTGGCCGGTGCTGGTTCTGACCGTGCTGATGGTCACCGCGCTGGCCGAGAGCTCGATCCTGCTCGACGCCGGCTGGCTGCTCGTGGTGCTCTGCGCGATGCGCGCGGCCCAGGGACTGAGCTGGCGCCGCCTCCTGCACCCGCGGGACTGACCGGACTCCTCAGCGCCCGCGCCGCCGCGCCACCTGGCGGAGCACGGCGAGGTGCTCCTCCCGGCAGCGCTCCCAGCTGAAGGACCGGGCGCGCTCGACGCCGAGCGGGCCGAGCTCGCCGGTCCGCTCGATCGCCTCGAGGATCCCGTCCGCGATCGAGCGCGGCTCGAGCGGATCGACGTAGACCGCGGCGTCCCCGCAGATCTCCGGGAGCGAGCCCGCGTCGGAGGCGGCGACCGGGCATCCCGACGCCATCGCCTCGATGGGCGGGAGGCCGAAGCCCTCGTAGAGGCTCGGGAACGCCAGCACCGCGGCTCGGCGGTAGAGGTCGGCGAGCTCCTCCGGAGTGACGTGGCCGCGCCACTCGACGAAGTCCGGCAGCGGGCCGAGGCGGTCCAGATCCCCTCCGGTCAGCACGAGCCGGAGGGAGTGCCCCTCCTCCCGCAGGAAGCGCACCGCCTCGAACAGGCGGGCGTGGTTCTTGTGCGGCCAGGCGCGCGCCGGGTAGAAGACGAAGTCCTCGCGTGTGCCCAGATTCGCGACGAAGCGCCGGGTGTCCACGCCGAGATGCGACACGTGGATCCGCTCCTCCGGGATGCCCAGCAGCTCGACGATCCGCCCCTTGGTGAAGGCGCTGATGGTGATGACCGCGTCGGCGCGGCGAGCGGTCGCCTCGTAGGCGAGCCGGCGGAAGACGCGCTCGACACGGGGGAAGAGGTGCGGGAGGTCGCGGTGCTGCAGGTCGAACAGCATCTGCACGTGCCCCTGCCGCCGCGACGGCCACGGCAGCGGGACCGTGAAGGGGAAGTAGAGCACCGCGTCCCGGCCGAGGCGCCGGCGCAGGCGCGGTGTGCGCAGGAGGGCCTGGAGCATCCCCACGGCCCGGCGGCGGTGGCCCGCACCACTGACGACCCCCTCGGCCACGACCTCGGGCACGCCCTCGCTGAAGCCGCGCGCGTTCTCGGGGACGAGCACCTGCACGGCGGGCCCCTCCTCCCCCGGCCGCGGCGCCAGGAGGCGCGTGAGCGCGCGCGCGTAGGTCTCGCCGCCGCCCATCCCGCCCGGGTCGACGGTGAGCACGGCGAGCGTGACGGGGCGGAGTTCCGGCATGGCGTCCAATCGGTCCGAAGCCCGGCCAGGATACCGGCGGGCCGCACCGCTCCCGGCGCCCGGCCGTGCCCGTGGGTAGTATGTGTCCCGCTGTCATCGACCCCGACGAATTGGACCACCACGTGCCCCGCGCTTTGATCACCGGAATCACCGGCCAGGACGGCCTCTACCTCGCCGAGCTCCTCCTCTCGAAGGGCTACGAGGTCTTCGGGCTCGTCCGCGGGCAGAACAACCCCAAGTACGAGCTGGTCCGCCGCACCGTGCCCGAGGTGACCCTGCTCACCGGCGACCTGACCGACGTGTCGAGCCTCGTGCGCGTGCTCGCCGCCGCCCAGCCCGACGAGGTCTACAACCTCGGTGCGATCTCGTTCGTCGCCTACTCGTGGGAGAACGCGTCGCTCACCACCGACGTGACCGGCAAGGGCGTGCTCAACATCCTCGAGGCGACCCGCCTCTACGCCGGCTCCGACATGTCGCGCGTGAAGTTCTACCAGGCCTCCTCCTCCGAGATGTTCGGCAAGGTCCAGCAGGTCCCCCAGAGCGAGGAGACGCTGCTCTGGCCGCGCTCGCCCTACGGCGTGGCCAAGGTCTTCGGCCACTACATGACCATCAACTACCGCGAGTCGTACGGCATGCACGCCTCCTCCGGCATCCTCTTCAACCACGAGTCGCCCCGCCGCGGCCCGGAGTTCGTCACCCGCAAGATCAGCCTCGCGGTCGCCCGCATCAAGCTCGGCCTCCAGGAGACGCTGGAGCTCGGCAACCTCGACGCGAAGCGCGACTGGGGCTTCGCCGGCGACTACGTCGACGCGATGTGGCGCATGCTGCAGCAGCCCGAGGGCGACGACTACGTGGTCGCGACCGGCGAGACCCACGAGATCCGCGAGTACCTCGACATCGCCTTCAACCACGTCGGCATCGAGGACTGGACCCCGTACGTGACCCAGAACCCCGCGTTCATGCGTCCCGCCGAGGTGGACCTGCTGATCGGCGACCCGGCGAAGGCGCGGGACGTCCTCGGCTGGGAGCCGAAGGTCTCGTTCCCCGAGCTCGTGGCGATGATGGTCGAGAACGACCTCGCCGAGCAGTCCGCGCTGATCAAGTAGTCATGCCTGCCGCTCTCGTCACCGGAGCGAGCGGTCAGGACGGGGGCTACCTCGTCGAGCGCCTGCTCGCCGACGGCTGGGAGGTCTCCGCGCTCGTGCGCGGGACCGACGACGCCGCTCTTCCCGCCGCCGTCCGCGCCTTCGAGGGCGACCTCCGCGACGCCTCCGGCCTCGGCCGCATCGTCGCGGAGGCGCAGCCGGACACGGTCTTCCACCTCGCCGGCCTCTCCTCCGTCGCGCTCTCGTGGAAGGAGCCCGTGCTCACGGCGGAGGTGACCGGCACCGCGGTCGCCGCGCTCCTGGAGGCCTCGCTGGCGCTCCAGGAGTCGGCGGGCCGGGAGGTCCGCTTCGTCCAGGCCTCCTCTTCCGAGATCTTCGGGGCCGCGACCGAGAACCCGCAGACCGAGCGGACCCCGATCCGCCCCGTCTCTCCTTACGGAGCCGCGAAGGCGTTCGCGCACCACCTCGTCACGGTCTACCGCGGCCGAGGGCTCCACGCCTCGTCCGGCATCCTCTACAACCACGAGTCGCCGCGTCGGCCGCTCGGCTTCGTCACCCGCAAGATCACCGCCGGCGTCGCGGCGATCGCGACGGGCGCCGAGTCGGAGCTCTCGCTCGGCAACCTCGACGCGCGCCGCGACTGGGGCTGGGCCCCCGACTACGTGGACGCCCTCGTGCGCGCCTCGCGCGCCGACGAGGCGGGCGACTACGTCGTGGCGACAGGAGTCGCGCACTCGGTCCGCGACTTCGTCCGTGCCGCCTTCACCGCGGCCGGCATCGACGACTGGGAGCAGCGGGTCACGATCGACCCGCGGTTCGCGCGCCCCGTGGACGCCCCCGAGATGCGCGGGGACGCCTCCCGGGCCCGCGAGGTGCTCGGCTGGGCGCCGACCGTCGGCTTCGAGGAGATCGTCGCCCGCATGGTCGAGAACGACATCGAGCTGGCGCGCCGCTCCGGCTGAGCCGCGCCCACCGCGTGCAGAAGGCCCCCGCTCCTGGAGCGGGGGCCTTCTGCACGCGGTGGGTCGAGGACGCCTAGGCGGTCGCGTCCGACTGCTCGGCCCGGCCCCGCTCGTCGACGCCCTCGCCCTCGACGAGGTACGACCAGACGCGGGCGGCGTACTCGTCCCAGGTGCCGCCGTCGATCGCGAGCGCCTCCGCCGAGAGCCGCGCGTGCAGCTCGTCGTCGGTCAGCAGCCGCTCGAGGGCCGCGGCGATGTCGTGGTCGTCGTGCGGATCGACGAACAGCGCGCCGCCCGAGGCGGAGACCTCGTGCATGCTGCCGAAGCCGGAGGTCACGACCGGGGTGCCGACCGAGATCGACTCCACGATCGGGAGACCGTAGCCCTCGTTGATCGAGGGGAACACCGTGCACCGGGCCAGGCGGTAGGCGCTCCAGAGCAGCGCGTCGGTGATCTTGGAGAGCGAGCGGACCGGACGGCCCTGGCCCTCGAGGACCTCGAGTCGGTACTCGAACTCGGCGCTGCTCCAGGCGTTGCCGCCGATGAAGACCAGGCTGAAGCGCACGCCCCGGCGCCAGAGCAGCTCGGCGGCCTGGAGCACCGCCAGGTGGTTCTTCCGCGGCTCGTGGCTGCCGACGCAGACGACGAGCGGGAGGTCACCGGTCACCAGCGAGCGCGCGGCGGTGGCCAGCTCCTCGTCCGAGACGCTCTCCGGCTGCGAGGGCAGAAGGATCGGCCGGATGTCCGGCCCCTGCATCCCGACGCTGCCGAGCATGTGGCGCCAGCCGGAGTACTCGGTCGCGGCCGCCTCGGAGATGGTCGCGATGCGGTCCATGTGCGACACAGCGACGAGCGTGCGCGAGAAGGCGGCGCTGATGCCGGTGCTCGCCGTCTCGGCGGTGGTGACCGGCACGCAGTCGAAGCCGATGGTGCCCGTGCGATTGCCGCTGAACTCGGCCAGGGCGGAGACGCGCGACGTCCGCTCGTCCTCCACGGCGAGCTCGGGCAGGAGGTAGGTGCCCTGCCACGGGACGATCACGCGGGAGCGGTCCTCGGCGGCGTCGGGCACGTCGCCCGAGACGGCGTTCCGGCTCTGCTCCGGGGTGAGCATGACGAGCGACTCGTGGGTCGAGTCCCAGCCGGCGAGCAGGATCTCGTGGTCGCGCGTCCAGCGGACGAGGCTCTGCCGCACCACGCGCTGGATGCCCGTGGCCAGTCCCGTGCGCGCGGTGTGGTGCACGTCGACGACGACCGCGCCGACGACCACCTCGACCTCGGGGTGGTGGAAGCGGGCGAAGACCCGGTTCGAGGCGATGGTGGACGCGGCGTGGGTGAGCAGACCGGCGGTGCCGTCCAGCCGGGCCCGGCGGCGGCCGTCGACGACGTCCTCCCGGCGCGGGAGCGTGCCGCGGAGGACGGCGAGCACCAGCCAGACCTCGCGGTCGGTGGGGGCGGGCAGCAGAACGCTCAGCTGTCCGGTGAGGGCGTCGACGCTGCCCAGCGGCTCCACGGTGGGGGCCAGGGTGCGCACCAGGGTGGCGAGACGGTCGACCAGGTACTGCTTAGAGCGCACGGGGCGCCTCCTCGTGCTCGATGAGGGCCGAGGGGCCGATCAGGGCGGCCCACAACTCCCGGGCGTAGTCGTCCCAGGTGCGCTCGGGCCGCTCTGCCGCCTCGAGGCGGAGCTCGTCGACGAGCTCCGGCGACGTCAGCAGGCGGCGCATGCCGTCGGTGATCTCCTCGTCGGACTCCGGGTCGATCAGGACGCATCCGCCGTGCTCGGCGATCTGCGCCGTGCTGCCGTAGCGCGAGGTCAGCACGGGGAGCCCGATCGACAGCGCCTCGGCGACCGGCAGGCCGTACCCCTCGTGCAGCGACGGGAACGCCAGGAACAGCGCCTCCCGGTAGCTCGCGATCAGGACGTCGTCGTCGGCTCCGCGGAGCACCTCGACCGGGCGTCCGGCGGCGACCAGCTCGCGGACGCGGGGATCGAAGACCTGGTGCGCCCACGGGTTGGCCCCGCCGATGAAGCGGACGCGGAAGCGCAGGCCCTCGCGCCAGAGGACCTCGGCGGCGTGCAGCACCGCGAGATGGTTCTTGCGGGGCTCCTGGCTGCCCACGCAGAGCACGAGCGGCAGGCCGGACGCGCTCCGCCCCTCGGAGCGCAGGCCGTCCGGGAGCTCCACGGGCAGCGGGACCGGGACGACGGTCGGGCCGGTGAGGCCCTGAGCGGGGAGCGCTCGCACGAAGCCTTCGAACTCCAGCGCGGCCGCGGCGCTCACCGTGGCGACGCGCTCGGCGTGCTTGACCACGGAGAGGAAGTTGACGAAGCGCACCGTCTCCTCCGGCGGCACCGTGTCGGCGCTGACGACGGGGATAGCGTCGTGGCCGAGGACGACGACCTCGTTGCCGGAGTACTCGGCGAGGGCCGCGAGCGGCCCGCACTGGTTGTAGTCGGGCACCGAGGGGATGACGACGACGCTGCGGTAGGGCACGACGAACTCGATGCGCTCCGGATCGCCGTGCTCCCAGTCGCGCCGCCCGGCGGAGGACCAGTCGACGACGCGCTCGTGCTCGATCGCGCTCAGGCGCCGGAAGGACATCGATCCATGGACCCAGGCGACCGGGACGATCTCGTGCTCGGCGTCCCAGCGGGACACGGTCTGGCGCACGACCCGCTGGACGCCGGTGTTGTGCCCGTGGCGGGCGGGGAAGTCGACGTCGATCAGGACGGCCCCGGTGACGACCTCGACGCGGGCGTCCAGATCGGCGAACCCGGTCGCGGTGCGGGAGCCCGCCTCGAGGAAGATGCGCAGCGCCGCCTCCTCGGGTGCGAGCTCGAGGGCGCGGCGGAACCAGTCGAACAGCTCGCTCGTCGGGTACGCGGCCGTGAACGACACCAGCGCGACCCAGGTCAGCTCGTCGTCCTGGCGCGAGCGGATCTCGCGGGCCACCTCGTCGAGGTACGGGCCGGGCCCGCGGGTGCGCAGCGAGGCGCGGCGCTCCTCGTCGAAGAGGAGCGCGCCGATCTGCTCCAGGCGCTGCAGCATCGCCTCCGTGCGGTGGGCGCGAGCGGCGGCCGGGCCGGCGGCCGAGACCTGCGACCGGTCGCTCATCGCGCCCGACCGGACAGACGGCGCTTCACGAAGCGCGCGCTGTGGCCGACGGCGCCCGACAGCCCGAGCTGCTCGACTCGGATCTGGAAGGTGCGC
Source organism: Rathayibacter sp. AY2B7 (assembly GCF_002931635.1). Taxonomy (NCBI): domain Bacteria; kingdom Bacillati; phylum Actinomycetota; class Actinomycetes; order Micrococcales; family Microbacteriaceae; genus Rathayibacter; species Rathayibacter sp. AY2B7. The sequence goes on from NZ_PSUC01000001.1 coordinate 9,734, forward strand.
ACCAGGCGGAGCGGCTTCGTCACCCGCCAGGAGAGGGTGCGCTCGAAGCCGGAGGCGGTCACTCCGCCCACCTGGATCCGCTCGACCCACTCGTCGAAGGGGTCGTTGAGGAGGGAGTCGACCTGCGCGCGCAGGCGGGCGAGCTCCTCGTCCGGGGACTCGGGCTCGGCGAGACGGGGCTCGATGGGAGCCCCGGATGTGCGCTCGGGCTCCGCCGGGACGGCTGCGGGAGCGGCGTCGCCGACGGCCGACTCGAGGCTCGGGTCGGGAGCGGGAGGAGCGTCCTCGCCCGTGCCGCCGAGGACGGGGGCGGGGTCCCCAGCGCTCTGCGGCGCCGGGTCCAGGGGGACGTCGGAAGGCTGCGTGGGCATGGCGAACACCTCGTTCGTGTCGTTCAGTCGGCGAGCGGGAGCAAGACTACCCGCCATGCGCCGCGCACCGGCACGCCAGCCAGGGGGCTCCAGGGTGGGCCGCACGTATAATGATGCGGTCCGTCGCCCGGCGGAGGCCGAGAGCTTGGAGTTCCATGCCCAGCAAAGCTGTGGATCGCGCGCGCGCGATCGCCGACGAGCCGTTCCAGATCGCCGGCACCACGTCGGCCGTCGGCGGCGGCTCGGGCGGCTTCGTCGCCTCCCTCGCCGAGATCCTGCGGCACCGCGAGCTGCTCCGCCTGCTCGTGGGGCGCGAGCTGAAGTCGCGCTACAAGGACAGCAGCCTGGGCTTCGTCTGGAGCCTCGTCCGGCCGCTGATCATGCTCCTCATCTACTACGTGGCGATCGGCCAGATCCTCGGGGCCTCGCGCGGCGTCCCGAACTTCGCGATCTTCGTCTTCTCGGGGCTCACCCTCTGGGGCCTGTTCAGCGAGATCGTGACCGCGGGCACCACGTCGATCCTCGGCAACGGCGGACTGATCAAGAAGGTGTACCTGCCGCGGGAGATCTTCCCGGTGGCGGCCATCGGCTCGGCCCTCTTCAACTTCGGTGTGCAGTTCGTCGTCCTGATCGCGGGAGCCGTCCTCACGGGCTCGCTGATCTTCGGCGTCCAGCTCCTCTACATCGTGCCCGCGCTGGCGATCGTGCTCGTGTACGGCCTCGCGCTGGCCCTGGCCCTCTCGGCCCTCAACGTCTACCTCCGCGACGTCCAGTTCCTCGTCGAGGTCGGGCTGCAGATCTTCTTCTGGCTCTCCCCCATCGTCTACGCGTGGAACTTCGTCGTCGCCGCCTCCACCGGAGCGGGCCACGGCTGGGCCGAGCAGCTCTACCTGATCAACCCGATCTCGAACGCGATCCTCGCCTTCCAGCGCGCGATCTGGGGAGACGGCTCGCGCGTCAGCATCATCGACGGCAACGAGATCGCCCCCCAGGTATGGCCGCCGGACATGGAGCTGCGCCTTCTCATCGTCCTCGTCGTCGGGCTGGTGTTCGTGTGGATCGGCCACCGGATCTTCCGCCGCCTCGAGGGCAACTTCGCCCAGGAGATCTGATCGTGACCCTCACCAGTAAGCAGGAGTCCGTGCCCGCCTCCTCCGGCACCCCGACCGTCGTCCGGGTGCGCAACGCCTCCAAGCGCTTCGTCATCCGCAAGGACAAGTCGTTCAAGGAGCGGATCGTCAACTTCGGCCGCGGGCGCAAGCACCGCGACGAGTTCTGGGCACTCCGCGACGTCGACCTCGAGATCCCACTGGGCTCGACCGTCGGCCTCATCGGCGCGAACGGATCGGGCAAGAGCACGCTCCTCAAGCTCATCGGCGGCATCGTGCAGCCGACGACCGGCACCGTGGAGCGCCGCGGACGCCTCGCCGCGCTCCTCGAGCTCGGAGCGGGCTTCCACCCCGACCTCACCGGGCGCGAGAACGTCTACCTCAACGGCGCGATCCTCGGACTCTCGCGGAGCGAGCTGGACAGCAAGTTCGACTCGATCGTCGACTTCTCCGAGATCGCCGAGTTCATCGACACCCAGGTCAAGTTCTACTCGTCGGGCATGTACGTGCGGCTCGCCTTCGCGATCGCGATCCACACCGATCCCGACCTGCTGCTGGTCGACGAGGTGCTCGCCGTCGGCGACGAGCCGTTCCAGCGCAAGTGCATGGACCGCATCCGCGCCTTCCAGCGCGCGGGCAAGACCATCGTGCTGGTCACCCACTCGCTCGAGCAGGTCGGCGAGCTCTGCGACCGCACCATCGTCCTCGAGAAGGGCACCGTCGTCTTCGACGGCGAGACCTCCGAGGGGCTCCAGGTCCTCCGCGAGAGCTTCGAGGACCGTCGGGCCGCCCGCCAGGAGCGCGAGGCCGAGGCCGCCGAGGCCGCGGACGAGCCCGCCTCCCAGCTCATCGAGATCCTGGGCTGCCGACTGCGCGGCGGATCGATCGAGCACGGCGGCACGGTCGTCCGCAGCGGCGAGACCCTCGAGTTCGACGTCACGGTGCGCACCAGCCGCCCGGTCGACGACTGGAACATCGGCATGGGCATCGACACGCCCCTCGGCCAGCGCGTCTTCGGGACGAACACCGAGCGCATCGGCACGCCGCTGAGCGCGGTCGACGGTGAGATGACGGTCACCTTCACCCTCCCCGACCTGCACCTCGGCGCCGGCAACTACGCCGTGCACGCCTCCTCGGCCACCTTCTCGCAGGGCGAGACCATGCGGATCCCGGTCGCCGCGACCTTCACGGTCGAGCGGGCCTCCGTGCACGACGGCGTCGTCGACATCGACTCCACCGTCCGCCTCAGCAGGCCGTGACCGCGCGGCGCCGCCGCCTCCTGGTCGACGCGACCGCCCTCGCGGCGCCGCGCCTGACCGGGGTCGGCCGCGTCCTGCTCGGCCTGCTGCACGCCCTGGACACCGACGCGACCGCCGCAGACGTCGAGGTGCTTCTCGTCGTGCCGGCGAGCGAGGCCGGCTCGCTCGAGCGCTTCGGCTTCCGTACGCTGCGCGTCCGACCGGTGCCGCTGCCCCGGCCGGTGTGGAGCGCACTGACCCGACTGCCCGCGCCGGGGATCGACCTCCTGCTCGGCCGCGGCGCCTACTTCTTCCCGAACTTCCGGAGCTGGCCGCTCGCCCGCTCCCGCTCGCTCACCTTCGTGCACGACGTCTGCTTCGCTGTGATGCCCGAGCTCGTTCCGCGCGAGCGCCGAGAGCTGCTGTCGCGGTCCGTGCCCCGGTGGATCCGACGCAGCGATCTGGTCCTGACCGGCACCCCGTCGTCCGCAGCCGAGGTCGAGAGCGCTCTGGGCGTCGATCCGGCGCGCGTCCGCGTGCTGCCGACCACGATCGACGCCGACCTCTTCCATGCCCGCGGCGAGGAGGAGGTGGCGCGGGTCCGCGCGGAGCACGGGCTCGGGTCCTACCTGCTCTTCGTCGGATCGATCGAGCGCCGCAAGAACCTCGTCACCCTGGTGGACGCGTACCGGCAGGCCGAGCGGCCGGAGAACCACACCCTGCTCCTGGTCGGCGGGGACGGCTGGGACAACGAGGACGTCCACTCCGCCGTCGCCCGCGCGGTCGCCGCAGGAGCCGACGTGCGCTTCGCCTCCTCCTACGTCGCCGACGAGGATCTGCCGGCCCTGCTCACGGGCGCCGACGCCGTCGCCATGCCCTCCTGGCACGAGGGCTTCGGCCTCCCCGCCCTCGAGGCCGTCGCCTGTGGCACTCCGGTGCTCGCGGCCGACATCCCCGGCCTCCGCGACGCGCTCGCCGGGCGGGAGTCCGCCGCCGTCTTCATCGACCCGGCGGACCGCACCGGGTGGTCGGCCGCGATCGGAGAGGCGCTGCGCCGTCCCCGGCGACTCGCACCGGAGCCGATCCCGGGGTGGGACCGCACCGCTCGGCGCCTGCTCGAGCTGGCCTTCGACGACCGCTGATCAGCGCCGGGTCGTGAACAGCAGCCAGCGCCCGGAGGCGGAGGCGACCTCGGGCTCGACGTCCCCCGTCGCCGCCTCGACGTAGGCCCGCCAGCCGTCGGGGTCGTCGGTGTAGCCGGCGGTGTCCACGTAGACGGCGCAGGCGCCGCTGCCCGCCACGGCGTCGGCGAACTCCGCCGGGTCGTCGACGTCGCCCCAGACGTCCCAGCCGTAGGTGCCCTCCACCGCCCCGTAGCTCCAGCGGAGGCGTCCCTCCTCGGTCGCGAGGTAGGGCAGTGCCTCGTCGTAGTCGGAGAGCGCTCCGATCCGCCCGCTGTCGGGGAAGCTCTTCAGGGGGAGCTCCACCACTCCGCAGCCGTCGTCCAGCTGCGCGTCGGCCTCCGACACGAACGAGCGCATCTCGGAGTCGTCGGTGGGAGCGATCGGCACCGCGGCCGATACTCCGGCCAGCTGATCGACCACGGCGACGGCGGCGAGGAGCGCCGCCACGAGGATCCGGACACCGCCACGGGCCGTGATCCGATCGAGCAGAAGCGCGAGCACGCCGAGGACGAGGACCGCGATGACGATCGACATCCGCGCCCACGCGCGGATCGTCGGCCCCGCCACCAGCGAGACCACGACGCCCAGGCCCGTCACCGTATAGAAGAGGAGCGCGGCCAGCGTCGCCACGGCGAGGACGCGCACGCGGGCGTCCGAGAAGAACCGGCCGATCGCGGTCGTACGGAGCGCCCGTCCGCCGCCGAGCGCGGTGATCGGAAGCGCCACGAGCGTGATCAGGAGCGCGACGCTGGCGAGGATCGAGAACCCGGGCGGCTCCGTCGTCGGCGCCACGCCGGACTGGCCCGCGTAGGTGTTCAGCAGGCCGTACCCCTGCGGCAGCCCGGTCCCCGACCAGGGCAGGCCCAGCAGCACGAGCTTGCCGGCGTAGGCCTCCGACTCCCCCACGGTCCGCGACGTGAAGTACGGGCTGTAGCGCTCCCCGAAGTCGAGCGAGAGCAGCAGCAGCGAGAGCCCGACGAACACGCCGAGCGCGAGGAACGGCACCGACGAGACAGCGAGCACGCGCAGCCGCTCGCGGGAGAGGAGCCCGGCGGCCGTGCTCACCGCCCAGGTCGCTCCGAGGACCAGGACCGCGAAGACGTAGTAGTAGCCGCCCGTGCTCGCCACCAGGAGCCCGAGCACGACTCCCGGGACGACGGAGCGCAGTACGCGGCTCCTCCGCGTCGCGCCCCGCTCGGCCCAGGCTCGGAGAGGATCGGTGCGCGGTCCGGCGACCATCAGCACCATCACGCCCAGGAGCGGGATCGCCCAGTAGTTGGCGAGGAACGCGTGGCCGAATCCGATCCGGAGGAAGTGGTACGGCAGCAGCGACAGCAGGACCGCGGAGAACGCCGCGACCCAGGGCCGCGTGCGGAGGGCGCGGAAGAACACGTAGCCGGTGACGGCGACCGTCGCGAACGTGCCCAGGTAGAAGACGTTCAGGAGCGTCGTCCCGTCGCGCACCACGAGGGCCAGGACCGACACGGCGAGGGCGGAGGCGACGTCGAACTGCGCGCTGAAGAAGGCGTTGAACCCGTCGGGGAAGCCGAGCGCCGCGTTGCCGTCGAACGGGAACGCCTGCGTGGCGCTGGTGAAGAGCGTGTAGTGCAGGATCTGGTCGTCGCCGCCCACGGTCCAGCGGGCCGTCAGGTCCTGCGGCCCGATCCCGAGCGCGAGCACGGCGGCGACGACCGAGACGAGGGCGGCGACGAGGGCCCATCCGAGCTCGACGAGCGTCCGGCGCCGCCGACTCGCCGTCCGCGGGCCGCGCACGTCAGTAGCCGCGCTCACGGCGCTGCTCCTCCACGCTGGTCTGGACGATCCGGTTCAGCTCGGTCTCGCCGTCGGTGCCCGCGTAGTCGTAGATGTCGAACCCCCCGCAGGCGACGATATCGGAGGGAGCGCCGAGCGTCCCGCGCGCGAGCCCCGCCCAGTCGGGAGAGCGGTCGGCCAGCACGAAGCTGTACTGCCGGTCGCGGTAGTCGCTCAGGTTGTTCATCCACAGCTGCACCGTGAAGTCGAAGTTGACCTGCTGGACGTGCAGCGAGGCCGGCCCGTAGAGGTCCAGGGGCCGCGTGGACCAGAACGAGCCGACGCCCGCGAGCTCGCGGCCGTCGATCCAGCGCTCCAGGCAATCGGCGTCCGGGTCCGATCGCGCCTCGGCCGCCGCGGAGGCGACCGCCGTTGTGGCCGGCACGGCGGCTACGACGAGGCCTGCCGCAGCCAGCGGGGCGACGACGCGGACGACCGGCGCCAGCCGCGCGCCCGCAGCACGCCGGTACGCCGCCGCGGCCCCGATCAGGGCGATCACGACCACGGTCGCAGTCACCGGGATCGGCATCAGGTAGCGGCTGACCGAGCTGCCGGTGAAGACCTGCACCACCAGGAGCACCGCCGTCTGCGCCGGCAGGAACGCGCACACCGCGAAGCGCGCACGGGCCGCCTCGTCGAGGGCGGCTCCCCGCGCCAGTCGGGCGACACCGGCCACGACGACGGCGAGGGCCGCCAGCAGCAGCAGACCCAGCAGCGCCACCTCGAGCTTGCCGATCAGCGGCGCCTTCAGCACCAGGAACTGCACGATCAGGTCGTCCAGGGCCGTCCCGGCGAGCGGCAGCCGGAGGTACCCGCCGGCGTCGGTCCCGATCAGGAAGCCGAGCGGGATCCGCAGCGCGGCCCCGAGCGCGGCGGCCCCGAGGACCGTTCCCGCGACGATCAGCACCGCGCGGGGAGCAGCGAGACCGAGCACCAGCAGCACGACGAGGACCACCAGCAGGGGGCCGACGAACTGCACGAGGAGGAGGGGATCGGAGAGGGTCGTCGCGGCTACGGCCGCTCCGACCAGGAGCAGCGGACGCGCGGCCGGACGGCGCTCGCGCAGCGCGCCCAGGGCGACGGCGAGCCCGGCGAGGCCTGTGAGCACCGCGCCGTAGTAGTAGGTCGTGAGGAGGAAGGTGGTCGCCAGGGCGCCCTCGTTGTTGAGCGCGCGGCCCTCCGTCAGGCAGAGCACCAGCAGCACGGCGATGCCGGCGAGCGCGGCGGCGGGCCGCAGCCGGCGGCGCCGGTCCTCGACGAGCCGTCGCGCGAGCATCCGGAGCACGCCGTAGAGGAGGACGACGTTGAGCACGGCGTTGACCGCGAGCGCCGCCGCGGGATCGCCACCGGTCAGCAGCCACGCGACGCCGAAGACGGGGAGCTCGGGGAAGAGGAAGAGCTGGCTCGTCATCACCCACGCCGCGGGGCGGCCCTCGGCGGAGGACTGCAGGATCAGCGGCAGCGCCAGCGAGTCGCCGTCGCGGAAGAGCAGCGGCCGCCACGGCGTGCCGACCATGAATCCGAGCACGAGCAGGGTCCCGCTGACGACGACGGCGAGGGCGGCGAGCTCGAGGAGGGCCCTCCGGGTCCGAGGGGATCCCGTCGGACCCGCCGTCACCGGTGCTTCCCGCCGAACCGTATGGCCAGGACGAGCAGGAGGTTCTTCAGGAGGGTGTCGCTCGGGATCTTGGAGTTGCCGACCGTGCGGTCGAGGAAGACGATCGGGATCTCCTTCACTCCGCGGGCCCGGCGCAGGGCCCGGTACTTGAGCACGATCTGGAAGCCGTAGCCGGCTGCGCGGATCGTCTCGAGGTGGAGGGTGCGCAGGAGGTCCGCGCTGAAGAGGTTGAAGCCGCCGGTCCAGTCGGTGATCTTCGAGCCGAGGAAGAGGCGCGTGTAGAGGTTGCCGCCACCGCTCAGCAGCTTGCGGTCGAGCGTCCAGTCGGGAGTGCCCCCGCCCGCGATGTAGCGGGAGGCGACCACGAAGTCGGCGCCCGCGCGCACCTCGCGGAGGAAGGCGTCGATGTAGTCCGGGTCGTGCGAGAGGTCGGCGTCCATCTGCAGCAGGTAGTCGTAGCGGCGCTCGGCCGCGAGGAGGTGCTGGAAGGCCCAGATGTACGCCGCGCCGAGCCCCTCCTTCTTCTCGCGCGAGAGCACGAGGACCTCGAAGGTGTCGGATCCGAGCTCGGCCGCGAGCTCGCGCGCGCGGTCCGCGGTGCCGTCGGGGGAGCTGTCGTCGATGACGGCGACGGACACGTGGAAGTCGGGGTTGCGGGACGCCGCGAGCGCGACCCGCGGCAGCGCCGTCGCGATGTTCGCGACTTCGTTGTAGGTGGGGACGACGACGGCGAGGGAGCGCATGAGGCGGGGAGGATCCGTTCTTCCGGTGCACCGGCTGACCGGTGAGAGCCCTGCGAGTATAACGAGGCGGTGCTCGCGAGCCTCCGAGCGCGCCCCGCGGCCCGCCGCCCGCCCGCGCACTCTCTCAGGAACATGGCACCGGCCGTTCGACCGCCCGGCAGGGCTCCGCGGTTACGATGGACGACAGTGCACGGCGGTTCACCCCTTGTTCGCCTGCCCCGATGGACGCCCGTCGGAGCCCGACGGTCGGGCATCGACGCCAGAGGGGGACGGGAAAGAGCACCGCAGATGAAGAGACTCCTCGAATCGCAGAAGGTCCGCTTCCTCATCGCGGGCTGCACCAACACGGCGATCGACTTCCTCATCCTCAACACGCTCGTGCTCCTGCTCGGTCTGCCGACCCTCGTCGCCAACGTCTTCTCCGTCCTGGTCGGCATCACGATCTCGTACGCGCTGAACCACTTCTTCGTCTTCCGCCACCCGGGCAGGGTCTCGGTCGCCACGTTCGCGAAGTTCTTCCTCGTCACCGGGTTCAGCTCGCTGGTCCTGCAGTCGGCGATCATCTACGGCTTCGAGGTCTTCTTCGACACCCGCTTCGGCAACTCGCTGCTCTTCCTCCCCAGCTCCGGCGAGAACGCCTTCCTCGCGATCAACATCGCCAAGGCCGTCGCCGTCCTCGTGGGACTGGTGTGGAACTTCTGCATGTACAAGTTCGTCGTCTTCCGCCGTCCGGCGCACGATGCGCTGCCCGCGATCGAGACGGTCTCCCCCGCCGCCGTGGCCGTCAGCACCGAGCCCGTCGACATCGTCCGCTGAGGGCCGCAGGCTCCCGGGCACCGCTCGAGTCGCGTGCTAGCCTCGTCGAGTTCTTCCGACGGGGCACTCCACCCGTCGACGCCGCACCACCCGGAGGCTCCCATCGCCCGCTCGACGTTGCCCATCGCGGTCGTCGTCGTCACCCACTTCTCGGGTGAGGTCCTCCGCGCGTGCCTCGAGTCCGTGCCGGAGGCGACGGAGCACGACGTGCGCATCGTGGTGGTCGACAACCTGACCACGGACGACTCCGTCCGCAGCGTCGTCGAGCGCCTGCCGCAGGTCGAGTTCCACGAGACCGGGCAGAACCTCGGCTACGGCCGGGCCGTCAACTACGCGGTCGACCGCCTCGGACCCGAGGTCGAGTGGATCCTGGTGACCAACCCGGACACGGTCTTCCTCCCCGGCTCGATCGACGCCCTCTACGCCGCCGCGACGGCGGACGACCGGATCGGCTCGATCGGGCCCCGGATCCTCGACTCCGACGGCACGATCTACCCCTCCGCCCGCGCTCTGCCCTCGCTCGGCACGGGCGTCGGGCACGCCGTCTTCGCCCACGTCTGGCCCGGCAACCCGTGGTCGGCGACCTACCGGCGCTCGCGCGCGGTCGAGACCCTCCGCCACGGCCGGATGGAGGCGGGCTGGCTCTCCGGCGCCTGCGTGATGGTGCGCCGCACGGCCTTCGAGGAGATCGGCGGGTTCGACGACCGCTACTTCATGTACTTCGAGGACGTCCAGCTGGGCGACTCGCTCGGACAGCGCGGGTGGACCAACGTCTACCTCGCCGACGCGGTCGTCTCCCACCTCGGCGGGCACTCCACCCGCCTGGCCTCGGCGCGGATGCTCGCGGTCCACCACCGCAGCGCCTACCTCTACCTCGCGCAGAAATACGGGGCCTGGTACCAGGCGCCGATCCGTGCGGCGGTCCGCGCCGGGCTGGGCGCCCGGGTCGCGCTGATGCGCCTGCGCTCGAAGAGCTGATCCGCTCCGGTCGGGCGGGCCGCCCGGCCGGCGCCGATCGGCCCGCCCACCGGATCGGCGGTCAGGACGCGGAGTCGAGCTCCGTGTAGAAGGCCCGCGCCTCGTCCCAGGTCGGCAGCAGGCCCTGCGCCTCGGCCTCGGCCAGCGTCGGTGCGTCGGTGTCCTTCGGCGAGAGAAGCAGCTCGCCGGCCTCCTCCGGGAAGCGCAGGCCGATCTGCTCGTCGAGCGGGTCGATCCCCTTCTCCCGCACCGGGTCGAAGGTGGCGTTCACGAGGTACGAGACCACGGCGCCCTCGGTCAGCGCCACGAAGGCGTGCGCGACCCCCTCGGCGATGTAGACGGAGCGGCGGTCGACGTCGTCGAGCAGGATCGACTCCCAGCGCCCGAAGGTCGGCGACCCGACGCGCACGTCGATCACGTAGTCGAGGACCGCACCGGAGAAGCACGAGACGTACTTGGCCTGCGACGGCGGGATCTGCGCGAAGTGGATGCCGCGGACGGTGCCGCGCCGTGAGACGGAGGTGTTGCCCTGCCGGAGCGAGAGCGGGTGCCCGACCTTCTCGGCCAGGCGGTCGAAGCGGTAGAACTCGTAGAAGACCCCGCGATCGTCGGGGAACTGGCGCGGAGTCACTTCGTAGACGTCGGGGATGTCGAGCTCTCGGATCTGCACGGTCGCCAGTGTAACGACGGCGTGTCACGGGCCCGCGACGCCTCTCTGCCCCACCCGGCGGCGTGCCGGAGCGCCGATCGTCGGCCGACGGACCGCTCGGGCATGATGAGGAGGTGACCTTCCTCATCACGGGCGCCTCCGGCATGCTCGGCACCGACCTGCGCGCGGCCCTCGGCTCCCGCCCCAGCACCGCCCTCGGCCGCTCCGACCTCGACGTGACCGACCTCGACGCCGTGCGCGCCGCCGTCGCGGGACACGACGCCGTGGTGAACTGCGCCGCGTACACCCGCGTCGACGACGCCGAGACCGACGAGGAGGAGGCGCACCGCGTCAACGCCGTCGGAGCGCGCAACCTCGCCCTCGCCACCGCGGAGACGGGAGCCGCACTCGTGCAGGTCTCCACCGACTACGTCTTCGACGGCTCCGCGACGACCCCGTACTCCGAGGACCACCCCCGGAATCCGATCTCGGCCTACGGCCGCACGAAGGCCGAGGGCGAGCGCCTGGTGCTCGAGGCCAACCCGGAGCGCGGCTACGTCGTCCGCACGGCCTGGCTCTACGGCGAGCACGGCGGCAACTTCGCGAAGACGATGGTGCGACTGGCGGGCGCGCACGAGACGCTGACCGTGGTCGATGACCAGCACGGCCAGCCCACCTGGACCGCCGACCTCGCCGTGCGCCTGATCGAGCTGGTCGACGCGGAGGCCCCGGCCGGCGTCTACCACGGCACCAGCTCCGGCGAGACGACCTGGCTCGGCTTCGCCCGTGCCGTCTTCGCCAAGGCGGGCCTGGATCCCGAGCGCCTGCGCCCGACCGACAGCGGCTCGTTCGTCCGCCCCGCTCCGCGTCCGGCCTACTCGGTCCTCGGCCACGACGGCTGGAGCCGGGCGGGCCTGCCGCCGCTGCGCTCCTGGCAGGACGCGCTCGCCGCCGCACCCCTCGAGGCGGTGACCCCGTGACCACCACTCTCCGCGTCGTCGTCGACCAGATGCTCGCCCGCGTGCCCGGCGGCATCGGCCGCTACACCGAGGAGCTCACCCGCGAGCTGATCGCGACGGCTCCCCGCGACTGCGAGGTGGAGGCCGTCGTCTCCGCCCACCCGCCCGAGAAGGAGGAGGAGCTGCGTCTGCGCCTGCCCGGCCTCGCGCGCATCCACCGGCTGCCGCTCGGGCGCCGCGAGCTCTCGCGCGCCTGGCAGTACGGGATCGCCATCCCGGCCGGCGGCGGCATGATCCATGCCCCGAGCCTCTTCGCCCCGCTGCGCAGCCACGACGGGAGCGAGGGCGAGCAGATCGCCGTCACGATCCACGACACGGTGCCGTGGACGCATCCCGAGACCCTCACCCCCCACGGCGCGAAGTGGCACCGGGCGATGGCCAAGCGCGCCCGCAAGCACGCGGACGCCGTCGTCGTCCCCACTCACGCGGTCGCCCACCAGCTCGCCCAGCTGATGGACTTCGGCGATCGACTGCGCGTGATCGGCGGAGCCGTCGGCTCCGGCCTGGTCGTCCCGGAGGACGCCGACGAGCGCGCCACGACGCTGGGCCTCCCCCCGGAGTACGTGCTGAGCGTCGGCACGCTGGAGCCGCGCAAGGGCCTGGTCTCGCTGATCGCGGCCTTCGGAGGAGCGTCCGCGCCGGCGATCCCGCTGCTCCTGGTCGGCCCGACCGGCTGGGGCGACCTGGACGTGGCCTCCGTCGCCGACGAGCAGGGCCTCGACGAGACGCGCGTGCGCGCCCTGGGAGTCCTCAGCGACGCCGACCTCGCCGTCGTCCTCTCCCGTGCCACGCTCTTCGTCTACCCGAGCATCGCCGAGGGCTTCGGCCTGCCCGTGCTCGAGGCGATGCACTTCGGAGTGCCGGTGGTGCACTCCGACGACCCCGCGCTGATGGAGGTCGCCGCGGACGCCGGCGTCGCCGTCGAGCGCGGCGACGCGAAGGACTATCCGGACCGCCTCGCCCTCGCCATGAGCAGCGTGCTCGCCGACACCGGGCTGCGCGAGCGGATGTCGGTGGCCGGCCGCGACCGCTCCCGCGCCTTCAGCTGGCGCGACTCCGCCGAGCGCGTCTGGGCGCTGCACGCCGACCTCTGAGGCGTGCGGCACCCGGCCCTCTACGGCGCGGAGTCGCCCGACAGTCCGGCACTCACCAGCGAGTGCACGACGTCGTAGTCCGGGTCCTCCGGGTCGACGGCCGGCGGGACCAGCTCGATCGGATCCACCGGCTGGGACTTCGTCTTGAGCCCCAGCTGCACGAAGTAGCCGAGCATCCCCTGCGGGACGTCCGTCTTGATGACCTGGGACCCGGCGGACGCGACGTCCTGGAACTCGGCGAGGACGTTGCCCGGTTCGAACTGGGCGAGCAGCGCCTCCTGCACCTGCCGCTGGCGCGCCATCCGGTCGTAGTCGCTCGTGGTGTAGCGCGAGCGGGCGTAGGCGAGGGCCTGCTCGCCGTTGAAGTGCCAGTGCCCGGGATCGATCCACTGGTTGACCCCCTGCATCACGCCGTCGGAGTCGGGCAGCCCGCCCAGGGGCAGCGGCTCGTCGGCCACGTAGTCGATGTCGATGCCGCCGAGCGCATCGATCAGCTGGGCGAAGCCCTCCATGTCGATCAGCGCGTAGTACTGGATCCTCAGATCGAGGATGCCCTCGACCGCGTCGCGCATCGCCTCGATGCCGGGCTCGCTGCCGTGGTCGACGGCGTCGGGGTAGAGCTCCGGATGCTTCAGCTCGACCTCGGTGTAGACCGAGTTGAGCTTGCAGACGTCGACGGCGCAGTTGTCGGTGTCGTAGCCGTCGGGATAGAGCTCGTGCATCGGGCTGGTCTCGGGGAACGGGAAGTCGACGAACTCGCGCGAGACGCCGATGATCGAGGCCTTGCCGCTCGACGCGTCGATGCTGACCACCGAGATGCTGTCGGGGCGCAGACCGTCGCGGTCCTCTCCCGCGTCGCCGCCGAGGAGCATCACGTTGTAGCGGCCGTCGATCGGCTGCTCGATCGCTCCGCCGCCGAAGATCGACGACAGCGTCCCCCGGGTCACGCCGAGCAGGTAGGTGCCGTAGGCGGTGGTGCCGACCGAGACCGCCATCAGCGCGATCGTCGCGAACGCGAGCACACCGCGCATCCGCGGGCGCACCCGGACGACGCGGATCAGGCGGAGGGTGTCGAGCGTCAGCACGGCCCAGACCACCCCGTAGACGACGAGCGCGGCCTGGAGCGCGAGCATCGAGAGGTCGAAGGTCGCGAGCGTGTAGAGGCCGGTCGGGAAGACGAAGTAGAGGAGCACCGCGACCAGGAGGGCGACCCAGAGCCCGAGGGTGAAGCCGAGCCCCAGGCGCCCGAGCCGGCGGTTGCCCGCGAGGACCTGAGCGGACCCGGGCACCAGCAGGTTGACGATCAGCAGCCACCACGCCCGCCGCGTCATGAAGGCGCGGGAGGCGACGTCCGGGTGCCGCAGCGGCAGGGCGACGGCCGTCACAGGCCCGCCACCAGGGCGTCGTTCTTCGCGGCGACCTGCACCTCGAGGTCGGCGGCGAAGGCGTCGAGCGCTGCGGAGAGGGCGTCGTCCGCCGTCGCGAGGATCTTCACCGCGAGCAGTCCGGCGTTCCGCGCTCCGCCGATGGAGACGGTGGCGACGGGGACGCCCGCCGGCATCTGCACGATCGAGAGGAGGGAGTCGAGCCCGTCGAGGCGGGCGAGCGGGACCGGCACTCCGACGACGGGGAGCGAGGTCACGGCGGCGAGCATGCCGGGGAGGTGGGCGGCTCCGCCCGCCCCGGCGATGACGACCTTCAGGCCGCGGCCGCGGGCCTCGCGGCCGTACGCGATCATCGCCTCCGGGGTGCGGTGCGCGGAGACGACGCGGACCTCGTGCGCCACGCCGAACTCGGCGAGGACGGCGGACGCCGCCTGCATGACGGACCAGTCCGAGTCCGACCCCATCACGACGCCGACGAGCGGCGCGGGCCCGTTCACGAGCGCGTCCGCGCTCACGAGAGGGCTCCGGCAGGGGTCGGGGAGGTCGGCAGGCTCGTCACGGCGACCATCGTACGGGTCAGTCCGTGAGAACGGCCGCCGCCGCGCGAGCCTCGTAGACCACGAGGTCGAGGTCGTCGCCGGTGGCGTTCACGTGCCCGACCTTGCGGCCCGGTCGCGGCTCCTTGCCGTAGTTGTGCACTTTCACGCCCGGGTGATCGGCGAGCACCCGCGGGTAGCGGTCGGTCAGCGACTCCCCCACCGGGCCGCCGAGCACGTTGACCATCACGGTCCACGGATCGCGGCAGCCCGTCGCGCCGAGCGGCAGGTCGAGGACCGCGCGCAGGTGCTGCTCGAACTGCGACGTGGTCGATCCGTCCATCGTCCAGTGGCCGCTGTTGTGCGGGCGCATGGCCAGCTCGTTGACCAGGATCCGGTCGTCCGTCGTCTCGAACAGCTCGACGGCCAGGACGCCGGTGACCCCGAGGCTGTCGGCGATCTTCTGCGCGATCTCGGCCGCGGCGGCCGCGAGCCGGCCGGCGGACGCGGGGGCCGGAGCGATCACCTCGGCGCAGACGCCGTCGCGCTGCACGGACTCCACCACCGGCCAGAGGATGCTCTCGCCGGAGGGGCGCCGAGCGACGAGCTGCGCGAGCTCGCGGCGGAAGCCCACCAGCTCCTCGACCAGGAGCGAGCCGCCCCGGCCGTCCTCGGCGAGGGCGGTGAACCAGTCGTCCGCCTCGTGGGCGCCGCGCACCACGCGAACGCCCTTGCCGTCGTAGCCGCCGCGCGCGGTCTTCACCACGGCGCTGCCGCCGTGCTCGGCCAGGAACGCCCCCAGCTCCTCGGCGGAGGAGACCTCGGCCCACTCGGGCACGGGCACGCCGAGCTCGGTCAGGCGGCGCCGCATCATCAGCTTGTCCTGGGCGAACAGCAGGGCGTCGGGGCCGGGGTGCACGGCGACGCCGCGGGCGACGAGCTCGCGGAGGATCGGCTGGGGAACGTGCTCGTGGTCGAACGTCACCACGTCCACGGTCTCGGCGAAGGCGAGCACGGTCGCCTCGTCGCGGTAGTCGCCGACCCGTGTCGCGGCGAGCCCCGCCGGGGCGCCCTCGCTCTCGGCGAGCACGGCGATCTCGATGCCGAGCTCCACCGCCGCGGGGATCATCATCCGGGCGAGCTGGCCGCCCCCGATCACGCCGACGCGCATGGCGCTCCTCCGTCTCCGCCCGCTGGCGCGGGGCGGCTCCATGCTACCGAGGCCCCGACGCGCTCACGCGGGCGGCGGCCACTCCTGCTCGAGAGCGGGAGCCGCGCCGATCGCCTCCCGCAGCAGGTCGGCCGTGAGCTCCGGGTCCGGCAGGTCCCGCAGCACGAACACCTCGGCTCCCGCCTGCAGGATCCGGACGTCGCCGCACCGCGCGAGGCGCTGGCCGAGGGTGCGCTCGACCGCGACCTCCATCCTCCGATCGAAGACCACCTCGGCCCGCCGGATCGACGCCACGCCCCGGCGCGCGCTGAGGCCCGAGGCGGTGACGCGGTAGCGCACGCTCGCCCAGCCCGCGATCCCGGGAGCGCAGAGGAGAAGCACCAGAAGTGCGGTGCCGAGCCCGATGATCCAGCGCTGCAGGGCGAGCTCGAACTGCGCGGCGAAGTAGAAGCCCGTCCAGGTGAGCAGGAGGAGGCCGACGACCGGTGCGACCGCCCGGCGGGCGCGCGGGGTCAGCCGCGCCAGCTCGCGGTCGGCGGGGTCGGCCCTGGCCATCAGGAGCGCAGGTGCGTGACGTCGCCGGCCGGGAACGAGCGCAGCGCACCGCCCTGCTCGAGCAGGAGCGAGCCGTCCGGGGCGAGTGCGGCGGCGGTCCCCTCCTCCTGCGTGCCGTCGGGCAGCTCGAGCCGGACGTGCGTGCCGAGGGTGCCGCAGGAGGCGCGGACGGCGGCGGCCGCACCGGAGGCCTCGGCGTCGCCCTGGGCGAGCAGCGGAGCAAGCAGTGCCTGGAACCCGGTCAGGAACGCGGCGAGCACCTCGTCGGCGCTCGTCGTCCGCGCTCCGGCGAGAGCGAGCGAGGTGGCGGTCGGGACCGGCAGCTCCGCCTCCGTCAGCAGCAGGTTCACGCCGGTGCCGACGACGACCCGCCCGTCCGGCAGGCGCTCGGCGAGGATCCCCGCGACCTTCCGGCCGTCGATCAGGACGTCGTTGGGCCACTTGACGGCGACGTCCCCGTCGACGAGGGGTGCGAGGGCCCGGGCGAGAGCAGCGCCGGCCACGAGCGGCAGCCAGCCGGAGGCCTCGGCGCCGAGGGCGGAGGCGTCGACCAGAGTCGAGGCCGCGAGCGTGCGGCCCGCGGGCGCCTGCCAGACGCGCCCGAGCCGGCCGCGCCCGGCTCGCTGGTCGCCGGTGGCGACGACGGAGAGGTGCGGCCACGCGGCGGGGTCGGCGGCCGCCCGCTCGCGGAGCTCGTCGTTCGTCGACCCCGCCGACTCGAGCGCGACGACGCGGGGGGAGACGGCGGAGGAGAGCGGGAGGAGCATGCCGCCACGGTAGCGGCGGCTCCCGCGAGGCCGCTCTGAGCGCCGCTCGCGACGGCCCGCCCTTGTCCGGATCCTCCCGTTCGGAGCGGCCCTCCCTGTGCGAGTGCGACAAGAGGAGGCGTCCGCCCCGCCGGTATGGTGAGCGGGTGACCGCGAACACCGAACGTCCCGCGCCCGATCTGTACACGACCGCGGGGAAGATCGCGGACCTCAGGAACCGCTACCACGAGGCCGTCACGGCCAGTGGCGAGGCGGCGATCGAGAAGCAGCACGCCAAGGGCAAGATGACCGCGCGCGAGCGGATCGACACCCTCCTCGACCCGGGCTCGTTCGTCGAGCTCGACGAGTTCGTCCGTCACCGCACCCACGCCTTCGGCATGGAGAAGAAGCGCCCCTACGGCGACGCCGTCGTCACCGGGACCGGCACCATCCACGGCCGCCAGGTCGCCGTGTACTCGCAGGACTTCACGATCTTCGGCGGCTCGCTCGGCGAGGTGGCCGGCGAGAAGATCATCAAGGTGATGGACCTCGCCCTGAAGACCGGCGTCCCGATCATCGGCATCCTCGACTCCGGCGGAGCGCGCATCCAGGAGGGCGTGGTCGCCCTCGGCAAGTACGGCGAGATCTTCCGCCGCAACACCGCGGCGAGCGGCGTGATCCCACAGATCTCGATCATCTGCGGCCCGGCCGCGGGAGGCGCGGTCTACTCCCCCGCCCTGACCGACTTCGTGATCATGGTCGACAAGACCAGCCAGATGTTCGTCACCGGGCCCGACGTGATCAAGACCGTCACCGGCGAGGACGTCGGAATGGAGGAGCTCGGCGGTGCGCTGACCCACAACAAGATCTCGGGCGTCTCGCACTACCTCGCGAGCGACGAGAACGACGCGCTCGACTACGCGCGGACGCTCCTCTCCTTCCTCCCGGACAACAACCTGTCGCCGGTCCCCGTCTTCGAGACCGAGGTCGACCTCGAGACGACCGACGCGGACCGCTTCCTCGACACGGTCATCCCGGACAGCCCGAACCAGCCGTACGACATGCGCGCCGTCATCGAGCACATCGTCGACGAGGGCGACTTCCTCGAGGTGCAGCCGCTGTTCGCGCCGAACATCGTGATCGGCTTCGGCCGCGTCGAGGGCCGCTCCGTCGGCATCATCGCGAACCAGCCGAGCGCCATGGCGGGCACGCTGAACATCGAGGCGGGCGAGAAGGCGTCCCGCTTCGTCCGCTTCTGCGACGCGTTCTCGCTGCCGATCCTGACCCTGGTCGACGTCCCGGGCTACCTGCCCGGCACCGACCAGGAGTGGACCGGCGTCATCCGCCGCGGCGCGAAGCTGCTCTACGCCTACGCCGAGGCGACCGTGCCGCTGGTCACGGTGATCCTGCGCAAGGCCTACGGCGGCGCGTACATCGTGATGGGGTCCAAGCAGCTGGGAGCCGACATCAACCTCGCGTGGCCGACCGCCGAGATCGCCGTCATGGGCGGCCAGGGCGCGGTGAACATCCTCTACCGCAACGAGATCCGCAAGGCGGAGGAGGCCGGCGAGGACGTCGCAGCCGTCCGGACGCGCCTGGCGAACGAGTACACCTACAACGTCGCGAGCCCGTTCCTCGCGGCCGAGCGCGGCGAGCTCGACGGCGTGATCGAGCCCTCGGCGACGCGTGTCTCCGTCATCAAGGCGCTGCGGGCGCTGCGCACCAAGCGCGCCAACCTGCCCGCGAAGAAGCACGGCAACATCCCGCTCTGACCCGGCCTGCTCGGACGCCGCGGCAGGAGACGGGAGACCGTCCGTGCCGCCGCGTTCCGCTGCGCCCACCTCCTCACGGGGCGGAGGGGCGGAACGATCAGTCGGAGGAGCCGGGGCCGGTCCGTCGGGCAGCGGACTCCGCGGGAGCATCCGGCCGCACGACGGGAGCGACCGGCTCCGCGGCCGGAGCGTCCGGCTTCCCTGTCGCGGAATCGAGCTCCGCTTCCCGGGCATCCGCCCTCGCAGCCGGAGCACCCGCCTTCACCGCAGGAACGTCCGGCTCGGCTGTCGGAGCACCCGCCTTCACCGCTGGAGCGCCTGCCTTCGCGGCCGGAGCATCCGGCTTCGCCCCGGGCGCCTCCGACGGCTTCTCCTCCGGCTTCGCCCCGACCACCCGCGCGAACGCCAGCGCCTGCGAGGCGGAGAGATCGGGCAGGTAGGCGCGACCCAGCGCGGCTCCGATCCGGGGCAGCTGCAGCGCGTCGGGGTAGGTCATCCAGAGGCCCGCGTAGCGCGGGTGGAACTTGGCCTTGAAGCGGAACAGCGACGTGAAGCCGTAGGCCGGCTCGAGCGTCCGCGAGAGGAACTCGAGCAGGCGCGAGAGGACCGTCGGCTCCGGAGGCTCCTCCCCCTCCTCGACCGGTGCGGTGGCGAGCGGTGCGCCCGAGAGCGAGAGGAACTCGGCACCCTCCTCCTTGACGCGCAGCGCCGCGGAGGCGATGAGGAACTCCATGATCCCGGGCATCGAGTCGTCGGAGCGGCGCATGAAGTCGAGGGTCCAGCCGACCACGCGACCCTCCCGGTGCACGGGCAGCCAGCTCGTCACCCCCTGCAGCACGCCGTCCGGTCCGACCGCGAGCAGGAGGGCGACGTCGGGATCGCGGACCTCGTCGATGCCACCGAGGGTGAAGCCCATCTCGGGCAGCGCCTTCTCGGCGACCCAGCGCTCCGACAGGTCGACGATCTGGTTGGCCATGCCGAGGGAGAGCTCGGGCCAGCTGGTCCACTGCGCCTCGATGCCCAGCTTGATGCCGCGCGTGAGCGGGTAGCGCACCTTCTGCCACCGCTTGCCGGTGAGCTCGAAGGAGGAGAGCTCGATGACCGTCTCCTCGCCGACCGAGAGGCGCGACCAGCCGAGCCGGTCGAAGACGGGGAGCAGCTCGTCGTGGATGCTGTAGAACACGGGCGTCCAGCTGCTCTCGTCGCAGAACCGGACGAACTCGGCCACGATTTCCTCCCGCCGCTCGGGAGCGCAGGCCGGGTCGGAGAGGGTGATCGCCACGCCGCCGATCACCCGGTAGGCGACTCCGCCGGTCCCGTCGGCCGAGATCCAGTGCGCGTTGCCCTCCCAGGTCCCCTGGTGGCCGAGGCTGCCGGCGCCGTGCAGGGACAGGAGCGCGCGGTACCGCGCCTCGTCGCCGCGGTTCCGCTGCACGTCGGTGGCCCGGAGCAGGGCGACCACCGCGACGACGACCACGAGCCAGAACACCGGGCCGACCCACTCGAAGACGATCCGCGCGACGGGCTCCCGCGGCACGGCGAGCAGTCCGGCGCCGCCGAGGAAGCTCACCGGGACGAAGCGCAGCAGCCCGTCCAGGAGGAGTCTCCCGAGGCCCAGGAGCGGCTCGAAGCTCGTGCGCACGCCTGCCGAGAGCGCCAGGTAGCCGCCGAGGGACACGACGAAGGCGATGGCGACGACCCGCGTCCAGAGCCTCGCAGCGGCACGGGGCGCGCGGATGCGGAAGTGCCTCCTCCCGATCACGAGCATCGCCACGACGGCCAGCGGCACCAGCACCGTCGTCGCCACCCAGAGCAGGTACTCGGCGTAGTACAGGAACTCGGGGTGACGGGCGGCGCGCTGGAGGGAGAAGACCTCCAGGATCGCGATCGCGATGTTCACCCCGACCGCCAGCAGCAGGCCCAGGCGGCGCCCGGAGCGCAGGCCGTAGGCGGCGACGAGCAGGAGGAGGAGCGGGACGAACGTCAGCAGGATCGGCCCGGGGGCGACCAGGCTCAGCTTCACGTGGTGCGCGCAGTGCCGGAGGGCGCGGCTGCACGGGTCCTCGAGGTCCGTCGTCCCCGTGAAGGCGCTCTGCAGCAGTCGGCCGAGGAACGAGAACGGACCGTAGCCCGAGTCCGAGAGGACGGCGACGAGCGGACCGATGGCGGTGACGACGACGACCGCCGCCAGCAGCCCCCGGGACTCGCGGTGCGAGCTCGGCGCCGGACGCTGCGGACGCAGCCCCGACACTCCCCGCGCGAGCACCGCGCCGACCACGAGCCCCGCGCCGCCCGCGAGGAGCCGGTACGCGTCGGCGGAGTCGCCCGCGTAGAGCACGAACATCAGCACGACGGCGAAGACGGTCACCCGGAGCCGGCGACGCCACAGAGCGCCCATGAAGGCGGTCGAGGCGATGAGGGCGCCGACCGCGCCGATCAGCGGGTCGAAGGTGTGGTCGCCGACGGTGTCGCCCGCCCACCACTCGCCGGCGAGAGCGCCGATCGACTGCACGGAGGACCCGACGACGATCCCGACGGCGCCGGTCACGAGGAAGGCGAGGAGGGTGCGGGCCGAGCCGAGGCGGCGCTCCGCGGCGAGGAGCATCGGGAGCACCAGCACGACGTCCAGGAGCAGCTGCAGCGGATCCGCCGCGATCAGGAGGGCGGTCACCGCCGTCCAGGGACGGCCGTCGAGGGTCGTCATCGGGCCCGCCGCCCACCAGGCCGTCGTCTCGGCTCCCGCGGGGGCGACGAGCGTCCCCGTGATCGCGCTCGCGGCCAGGAGGACCAGGACGACCGAGACGGCCGCAGGCGACCTCCGGACCAGCAGACGCAGGGGGCGCAGCGCCGCGGCACCGCTCCTCGGGAACCACGTCGGCATGCGGGGACGCTCCTGTTCGCAACGGACGGACGACGCTCCGGCGGCATCCGGCGTCAGCATAGCCATGCCCCGCCGACCGGCGCCGTGAACGGCATGCGATAGCGTCACGGGATGACCGCCTCCGACTCCGCACCCGCCGTCGTCATCTCCACCCCCGGCCTCGACGCCGCCGAGATCGCCGCCGTCACGGCCGTCGTCACCGCAGTGACCTCGCGCACCGAGGCCGAGCCGGAGACCCCGCAGGAGCTCAGCGGGGGCTGGAACGACCGCGCCGCGGCGGTCCGCGGGCCGCTGCGGCCGGCACCGGGAGCGTGGCGCTCCTTCTCCGGCTGAGCGGACTCGCAGACGCAGCCCGTCGGGGAACGAGCGATCCGCGACGCGGAACGTGAAATTTGTCCCCCGATTAGTCCCCTAAAGTGCTGACTATGCGCCTCCTGGCGGAGCGAGCACACTAGTGGACGTACGGTGCTCCTCCTTCGGAAGGGGCACCGCCAATCACTCGCCGACCAGGGTAAGCAGGCGGGTGTGTTGGGGGCGAGTGAGGGTAATATTCGGGTTGTTACCCTCACTCGGGGTTTGACGGCGGGCCGGGCCCCCTCTTCGGAGGAGCGGACGGCCCGCCGCACTCCGTTAACAGGCTCTTCTCATCACGCGCTCTGCGCTCGACGGGCACTGCTCACGACGGCTCTGCTCACCCTCGTGCCGCGCCGACGATCGGTCCGCTCCGAGAGACCGGGCGCGCCGAGACCGGAGCTGTGCTGAGAGCCGGAGCGTCCCGCCCGCGGCACCGATCCGACATCCGCACGCCCTCCGCCCCGGGCCGCCGTCGGTCGCTGCGGGTGCGGACGGCCGCGCCCTCCCGCGCGCTCTCCGCCGCTCAGACGTCCCGTCCGCCGACGCCGTCGCGCCGGATCTCGACCCAGGCGTCGACCTCGTCCCCGGCGTCGTCGGAGCCGAGGGCGCCCGCGCTGCCGTCGCCGGCCGTCCGCAGGCCCACGACCGTGACGGCTGAGGCCGAGTCGGCCGACGCGGTGCGCACCACCACGCGGTCGACCTCCTCGCGGATCCCGCTCAGAGCCTGGGCGAGCTCCCCCAGCACCCGTCGGCTCTCGCCCTCGGAGGTGCGGTCGAGGCCGCCGTCGTCGAGCACCGACACGGTCACCCCCCGCCGCCGCGCGTCGAGCACGAGACGCCGCACCTCGTCGTCCAGCAGCCGCCGGCCGCGGATCTCGTCGCGCACGGCCGCCTCGAGCAGCCGGCACTCGCGCCGCTCCTCGTCGGTGAGGCCCGGTCCCGGCTCGGCGATGCGCAGCAGCATGTCGGCGGCGAGGGCACGGGTCTGCTCCAGCCGGACCTCGCGCTCCGTGAGGTGCGCCTCCTCCGCGGCCCGCCACGACGCGGCCGCGCGCTCGGCCGCCTCGAGCACGCGCGCCTCGGAGCCCGCGCGCCCGAGCTCGACGATGAGCAGCTGCGCGATCGCGACCCAGGCGATCCCCCCGACGACGCCGAGAGTGGCCAGCGCGGCCGGGCCGGCCCAGAACACGGTGTGCACGATCAGGAAGCCGACGCCGACCCAGGCGCAGGCCGCGCGCCGGCGGGCGCACACGATCGTCATGAGGGTGCCGACCGCGGCGATGTACCAGGTGGAGTAGCCGTTGGAGGCGCCCGGATCGAGCGACGGCGCGACCAGCAGCGGCAGCGCGACGGCGACCGCGGTCATCCCGACCGCGACGGGCAGGGCGAGCCGGGTCGTCGCTCCCGGCCAGAGGGCGACGACGGTCGCCGCGACGTACAGCGCGACCGCGACGAGGTCGGCCGGCGTGGCCGGGGAGATGCGGAAGGAGAAGAAGGCGAGCACCACGTGGTACAGCGAGAAGCCGGCGCCGAGCGCCTGGAGCAGGGGGCGCGGGTAGGCGATCACGGCCCTCCTCCCGCGTCCGCCCGCCAGGAGAGGACGACTCGGGTGCCCTCGCCCGGAGTCGAGTCGACCCGCGCCGATCCCCGCGCGTTGTGCACCCGCTCGAGGATGGAGAGCCGGATGCCCAGCCGCTCGCGCGGGACGTCGGCGAGCCGGAAGCCGCGTCCGTCGTCCTCCACCACGACCTCCACCGCGCCGTCGCCCAGCAGCCCGTGCACGGCGCGGTGGACGCTGCCGCTCGGACCCGCGTGCTGGACGCTGTTGGCGAGCGCCTGCCAGACCGCGCCGAGCAGCGCCTCGGCCACCGGGCGCGGCAGCGTCGTCGCGCGCGGATCCACTCCGGCGGCCGTCGCGACCGCGATCTCGGTCCCGAAGGTGGACGCCGCGTGGGCGAGCTGGCGCTGCAGGAGCTCGAGCGGGACCATCCCCTCGGGCGGCTCCGGCTCGTGGTCGGGCAGCAGCACGGCGAGGGTGCGCTGCGCCATCGAGGAGACCAGCGCGCGCTCGGCCGGCGACTCGGCGGAGGCGGCGGAGAGCAGCGTCGCGAGCACGTTGTCGTGCACCAGGGCGTCGACCTCGACCCGCTCCACCTCGCCGGCGTGCTGGCGCATCGCCGCCTCGTACTGCTCCATGGCCGTGGTCTGCGCACGGTCGATCTGGTCGGCCGACTGCCGGAGCACGGTGATCAGCACCAGCATCACGAAGCCGACGATGCCCACGTAGGCGGCGTCGAGGATCGCGCGGGTCGGCTCCGCCCCGCCGCCGGAGGGGAGGACGCGCAGCAGCCCGAAGAGCACGGTCGTCACCGACACGTACGCGATCGCGATCCGGAGGGGAGCCGCGATCGTGCAGAAAGCGGTGCCGATGGTGAGCAGGTACCAGATCCACGGGGTCTCGCGGTCCGCGCCCCCGGTGGAGACGGCGGCCGGCCAGGTCAGGAGGGCGATGAGGACACCGACGGCGACCAGGACCGCCGTGATCCGCGTGCCCCGCCGCAGCACGGCGGTGACCACGGCGGCGGTGAGCGATCCGAAGACCAGCACCAGCACCGGCCAGGCCACCTCGGGGCGCAGCAGGGGCAGCTGGGCGAGGATCGGCGGGACGGTCTGCACGCCGAAGCCGAAGCCGAAGAACGACACGACCGTGCTGATGATCCGGTCGATCCGCTCGCGCCCGGCGTTGCGGCGGGCGATCGGCGCCTCAGCGCCCGCCATCGCCGTCGTCCGGGTCGATGCCCGGCAGGATGCCGTCCTCCACCGCGCGCCGCAGCAGATCGACCTTCGTCGGGGCGGGACGGCCGATCTCGACGTACTTGTCGCGGATCCGGTCGAGGTACTCCTTCGCCGTCGACACCGAGATCTGCAGCCGCTCGGCCACAAGCTTCAGCGGCAGCCCCGAGGCGTAGAGGTGCAGGACGTCGCGCTCGCGACGACCGAGCACGGCCCGCGCGAAGTCGTCGTCGGCGTCGATGGCCGAGGCCCACTCCAGATTGTTGAGGACCTCGCCGCGGGCGACCGTGCGGATGGCGGCGACGACCGTCGACATGGGCGAGGACTTCGGGATGACGCCGGCCGCTCCCGCGGCGAGCGCCTCCCGCACGGCCACGACGCGGTCGGCGATGCTGTGGACGAGGACAGCGGAGCCGCGCACCTGCCCCCACTTGACGTTGCTGGTGATGCTCGAGCCGTCGTTCAGGGACAGGTCGAGGACGAGCACCTCGATCTCGGCGCCGCCGATCGTGCTCTCGAGGGCCTGGACGGTCTCGGCGGCGGCGACCACCTGCATCCCCGCGCTCTCGACGGCGGCGGCCACGCCCAGGCGCACCGACTCGTGGTCGTCCACGATCGCCACGCGCACGCGCGGGGCCTCGGCTGCGTCGACGTGGGGCTCCATCCCGCCCATGGTACGCAGGCGCGGGCCCGCGGTCAGTCCTCTCGGCGGACCAGTCGCGCAACGGCCTCCACGTGGGAGGTGTGCGGGAAGAGGTCGAAGCCCTCGAGGCGCTCCAGCTCGTAGCCGGCCCCGGTCAGGGCGCCCACGTCGCGGGCGAGCGCGACCGGGTCGCAGGCGACGTAGACGAGCTGCGCCGGCCGCAGCTCCGTCAGAGCGTCGGTGACCGCCCGGCCGGCGCCCGAGCGCGGCGGGTCGAGGACCACGGTCGCCGCGCGCCACCGCGCCCGCTCGCGCGCATCGGCCTGGGCGACGACGTCGCGGAGGTAGCGGTCGACGCGGGCGGTCACCGCGCGGGCGCCGACCTGGTCGGCCAGGTTCTCGAGTGCGTGCTCGGTGGCGCGGGAGTCGCTCTCGACACTGGTCACGCGCACTCCGGCGCCGAGGCGGTCGGCCAGCGCCGCGGCGAGCAGGCCCACCCCGCCGTAGAGGTCGTGGTTGGCGGCCGACGGGTCCGCCGCGTCCGCGTCGACGGCGGCCTGCACGGCCTCGAAGAGCGCGGCGGCGGCTCCGCGGTGCACCTGCCAGAAGCCGGTGCGGTCGACCCGGAAGGTGCGGTCTGCGACGAACTCGCTCACCACCGTGCGGTCGCGGCGGGCGCGCTTGTCGGAGGGGTCGTGCACGAGCACCGCGGCTCCCTCGGACCCGGCCGCGTCGACGAGGTCGACCACCGAGCCGGGAGCGAGGCGCTCGCCGAGCGGTGCGGCCAGGGAGGAATCGGCGGTCGCGAGGGGCAGCGACTCCACGGTGACGACGTGGTGGCTGCGTGCCGCGTAGGGGCCGACCCGTCCGTCGTCGTCGACGTGGAGGCGGTTCCGCGTGCGCCAGCCGAGGCCGCCGGACGCGTCGTCCCCGCCGATCGGCGCGACCTCCACCTCGACCTCGCGACGGGCGAAGCGGGAGAAGGAGTCGACGAGCACGAGGCGCTTCAGCTCGCGCTGGTAGGCCAGGTCGGCGTGGCCGAGCTCGGCGCCGCCGACGCGCTCCCCCGGGCGGCGGTCGAGGGCGGCCTCGGGCCAGACGTGCTCCACCCGGTGCTCGGACGCCTCGAGCACCTCGAGCGCCTCGGCACGCCAGAAGCTGTCGTGCCGGACCTCGCTGATCCGCGCCCGCACGCGCTCGCCGGGGAGGACGTCCGGGACGAAGACGACGCGGCCCTCGTGCCGGGCGACGAACACGCCGCCGTGGGCGACGTTGCTAATGTCGAGCTCGATCTCGGTCCCGAGTGCGTCGTCGGCCCCGTCGGGGCGGGCGGATGCTCGGGACGGGGTCTGTGCCATCCGTCGAGCATCCCACAGCGTGGGCCCGGCCGCAGGGAGCCCTCGTGCGCCTCTACCTCGCCTCCACCTCCCCCGCGCGCCTCGCGCTGCTGCGGGCCTCCGGGATCGAGCCCGTCGTCGTCCCCTCCGAGGTGGACGAGCCCGCGGCCGTCGCCCGGGCCGAGCAGGAGCGGGGCGCGGCGCTGGACGCGGACGCCACCGTCTCGCTGCTCGCCCGCGCCAAGGCGCACGCCGTCCTGCGCCCGGACATCGACGGTCTGGTGCTCGGCGGCGACTCCGCGTTCGTCCTCGACGGCGTCGTCCACGGCAAGCCGCACGAGCCCGAGCGGGCCCGGGAGCGCTGGCGCGCCCAGCGCGGACGCACCGGCCGCCTCCACTCCGGCCACTGGCTCGTCGACCACCGCGGCGGGAGGATCGTCGCCGAGGCCGGAGCGGTCACCTCCGCCGCCGTCACGTTCGCCGACGACATCGACGACGCCGAGATCGACGCCTACGTCGCCACCGGCGAGCCCCTCGAGGTGGCCGGCGCCTTCACCATCGACGGCCGCGGCGCCGGCTTCATCACCGCGATCGAGGGCGACCCCTCGACGGTGATCGGGATGTCGGTGCCGACCCTCCGCACTCTGGTGCGGAGCCTCGGCGTCGACTGGACCGCGCTCTGGAACCGCTGAGGCCCGTCCCGCCCTTGTGAGGAACCGACGAAGGCCCTCCGCTTCTTTGTGGTGAGCCGCGCCGGGCCGGGCGGAGCCGCCCCCTAGGGTTGGGGACCATGCCGAAGATTACGAAGGTGCTCGTCGCCAACCGGGGCGAGATCGCCGTCCGAGTCATCCGCGCCGCCCGCGACAGCGGGATCGCCTCCGTGGCCGTCTACGCCGACCAGGACCGCGACGCCGTGCACAGCCGCCTCGCCGACGAGGCCTACGCCCTCGGCGGGACGACCAGCGCCGAGACCTACCTCGTCATCGACAAGTTGCTCTCGGTGGCGCGCCGCTCCGGTGCCGACGCCGTGCACCCCGGCTACGGCTTCCTCGCCGAGAACGCCGACTTCGCCCGCGCCGTCATCGACGCCGGCCTGATCTGGATCGGGCCCGGCCCCGAGGCCATCGAGCGCCTCGGCGACAAGGTCTCGGCCCGCCACGTCGCCGAGAAGGTCGGCGCGCCGCTGGCCCCGGGAACCCTCAACCCCGTCTCCGGTGCCGCCGAGGTGCTCGAGTTCGTGGACCAGTACGGCCTCCCCGTCGCGATCAAGGCGGCCTTCGGCGGCGGCGGTCGCGGCCTCAAGGTCGCCCGCGAGCGCGACGAGGTCGAGGAGCTGTTCGCCTCGGCCACGCGCGAGGCCGTCGCCGCCTTCGGCCGCGGCGAGTGCTTCGTCGAGAAGTACCTCGACCAGCCGCGCCACGTCGAGACCCAGTGCCTGGCCGACGCGCACGGCAACGTCGTCGTGGTCTCCACCCGCGACTGCTCCCTCCAGCGCCGCCACCAGAAGCTCGTCGAGGAGGCGCCCGCGCCGTTCCTGACGGACGCGCAGAACACCGAGCTCTACCGCGCCTCGAAGGCGATCCTGCAGGAGGTCGGCTACCTCGGCGCCGGAACCTGCGAGTTCCTGATCGGCAAGGACGGCACGGTGTCCTTCCTCGAGGTGAACACCCGCCTCCAGGTCGAGCACCCCGTGTCGGAGGAGATCACCGGCATCGACCTCGTGCGCGAGCAGTTCCGCCTCGCCGAGGGCGGCGTGCTCGACTACGACGACCCGGCGCCCCGCGGCCACTCCTTCGAGTTCCGCATCAACGGCGAGGACGCGGGCCGCGGCTTCCTCCCCGCTCCGGGCCCGGTGCACGTCTTCAAGGCCCCCGGCGGACCCGGCGTCCGCGTCGACTCGGGCGTCGTCGCCGGGGACGTGATCTCCGGCTCCTTCGACTCGCTCCTCGCGAAGCTGATCGTCACCGGCGACAGCCGCGAGCAGGCGCTGGAGCGCTCGCGCCGCGCCCTCGCCGAGTTCGAGGTCACCGGGCTGCCGACCGTCCTCCCCTTCCACCGCGCGATCGTCGAGGACCCGGCCTTCGCCCCCGAGGGCGGCGCGCCCTTCACGATCTACACCCGCTGGATCGAGACCGAGTTCGAGAACACGATCCCGGCCTGGAGCGGCGAGCCCGGAGCGACCGACGAGCCGGCGGCCCGCCGGAACGTGGTCGTCGAGGTGGACGGGCGCCGCGTCGAGGTCACGCTCCCCGGCGACCTGGTCGGCTCGGGACCCGCCCGCGGGGCCGCTGCCGCCTCCCCGAAGCGCCGCGGCTCCTCCTCCGTCAGCACCGTCACGGGCGACACCGTCGCCTCGCCCATGCAGGCCACCATCGTCAAGGTCGCCGTCGCCGAGGGCGACACGGTCGTCACCGGCGACCTGGTCGTCGTCCTCGAGGCGATGAAGATGGAGCAGCCGCTCACCGCCCACAAGGACGGTGTCGTGAAGGGCCTCGACGCGACGGCCGGAGCGACCGTCCCCGCGGGACACGTGCTCCTCCAGATCGTCTGAGCTTGTTCCGGGCCGCTCCCCGCGCGGCCCGGCGCGGTCGGCTCCTCGACGTGAGGGATACCGCAGAGCGGACCGTGTCGCGCTGCCGTGAATCGCTTCGCACGCGATTCCCGGTCGCGCGCTCTGCCGATGAAGGGCCGCACCGCGCGCGGCCCGGCGGAGGGGCGCGTCAGGTGACGATGTGCATGGCGCGCGCAGCGTCCGAGATCGAGCCGGTGAGGCTCGGGTAGACGGTGAAGGCCCGCGCGACCTGGTCGACGGTCAGGCGGTGCTCCACGGCGAGGGCGAGCGGGAAGATCAGCTCGCTCGCCTTCGGAGCGACGATGACGCCTCCGATGACGGTGCCGGAGCCGGTGCGCGCGAACAGCTTCACGAAGCCGTCGCGGATGCCCATCATCTTCGCCCGCGGGTTCGCGGCGAGCGGGAGCTTGTAGATCTCACCCTGCGCGATGCCCTCCTCGATCTCGCGCTGGCTCCACCCGACGGTCGCGATCTCGGGCTGCGTGAAGATGTTCGCCGCGACGTTGCGCACCTCGGTCGGGTTCACGGCGTCGCCCATGGCGTGGAACACGCCGGTGCGGCCCTGCATGGCGGCGACGGAGGCGAGTGGGAGGAACGTGGTGCAGTCCCCGGCCGCGTAGATCGAGGGGACGCTGGTGCGGGCGACGCGGTTGACGCGGATGTGCCCCGACTCCGTCAGCTGCACCCCCGCGTCCTCGAGGCCGATGCCCGCCGTGTTCGGCACGGAGCCGACGGCCATCAGGCAGTGCGAGCCCTCGACGACGCGTCCGTCCGAGAGCACGGCCTGCACGCCCTTCTCGGTCCGCTCGACGCGGTCGGCGCGCGACTTCGAGAGCACGACCATGCCGTTGCGCTTGAAGACGTTCTCGATCACAGCGGCCGCGTCGGCGTCCTCGCCGGGCAGCACCTGGTCGCGGGAGGAGATGAGGGTCACGCGGGCGCCGAGCGCACGGTAGGCGGAGGCGAACTCCGCGCCGGTCACGCCGGAGCCCACCACGATCAGGTGCTCGGGGACGGACTTGAGGTTGTAGAGCTGGGTCCAGCTGAGGATGCGCTCGCCGTCGGGAGCCGCGGTCGGGAGCACACGCGGGCTGGCGCCCACCGAGACCACGATCGTGTCCGCCTCGATGCGGTCGAAGTCCATGCCCTCGCCACCGGCCGCCGTCGAGACGATCAGGGCGTTCGATCCGTCCAGGCGCCCGTCCCCCTGGACGATGCGCACGCCGTGGTGCACCAGGTTCGCGCGCATGTCCTCGGACTGCTGGCGCGCGAGGCCGAGAAGGCGCTTGTTCACCGTCGCCAGGTTGACCGCCACGTCCGGGCGCACCGGCTTGTTCTGCTCCGAGCGGGTGAAGAACTGCACGCCCAGGTCGGCGGCCTCGCCGATGGCGTTGGTGGCCTCCGCCGTCGCGATGAGCGACTTCGACGGGACGACGTCGGTGATGACGGCCGAGCCGCCCACTCCGACCCGCTCGACCAGGGTGACCTCGGCGCCGAGCTGCGCTCCCGCGATGGCGGCTTCGTAGCCGCCCGGCCCCCCTCCGAGTACAGCGATCCTCTGCGCGCGCTCGAACTCGTAAGCCATGCTTCCCATTGTCCTCTCTCGCTGAGTGTTCGCCCAATCGCGGAGTGTCGGATCGGCCGCGGGAGTCGCCCTCCGCCGCCGCGCAGCCCGTCGGTAGGGTGGGAGGATGTCCGACCAGACCCTGCACCCCCTCGACGCCCCCGACGCCGATCCCTTCGAGATCGCGGCCCGCGCGGCCGCTCAGATCGCCGAGGCGACAGGGGTCGAGAAGCACGACATCGCCCTCACCCTCGGCAGCGGCTGGGGCAAGGCCGCCGACGCGATCGGCGAGACGACCGCGACGGTGGAGGCCACCGAGATCCTCGGCTTCTCGAAGCCGGCCGTGCACGGGCACGGCGGCACCCTGCGCTCCGTCCTGCTCCCCACCGGCAGGCGGGCACTGATCATCGGCGCCCGCACCCACTACTACGAGGGCTACGGCGTGCGCCGCGTCGCGCACAGCGTCCGCACAGCCGCCGCGACGGGCGCGACGGTGATGATCCTCACCAACGGCGCGGGCGGCATCAAGGAGCACTGGACGCCCGGCACCCCCGTGCTGATCAGCGACCACATCAACCTCACCGCCGACTCGCCGCTCGAGGGCGCGACCTTCGTCGACCTCACCGACCTCTACTCCTCGCGCCTGCGCGACCTCGCCCGGGGGACGCGTCCTGAGCTGGACGAGGGCGTGTACGTGCAGTTCCGCGGGCCGCACTACGAGAGCCCGGCGGAGGTGCAGATGGCGAAGATCATCGGCGGCCACATCGTCGGCATGTCGACCGCCCTCGAGGCCATCGCCGCACGCGAGGCGGGCATGGAGGTGCTGGGCATGTCGCTCATCACGAACCTCGCCGCCGGCATCCAGAAGACCCCCCTCAGCCACGAGGAGGTGCTCGAGGCCGGCCGCGACGCCGAGGACGACCTCGCCCGCCTGCTCGCCGGGATCACGGGGGCCCTGTGAGCGTCGACGTCCGGGAGCTCGCCGAGGCCTGGCTCGCCCAGGACCCCGACCCGGAGACGCGGGAGGAGCTGGTCGGCCTGCTGACCGCCTCCGACTCGGGCGACGCCTCCGCCCGCGCCGAGCTCGAGGACCGCTTCGGCGCCCGCCTGGCGTTCGGCACCGCGGGCCTGCGCGGCGCCATCGCGGCGGGATCCAACCGGATGAACCGCGTGCTGGTCTCGCAGGCCGCCGTCGGCCTGGCCGACTTCCTGCTGGCGCAGGGCGTCCAGCGGCCCGTGGTCGTGATCGGCTACGACGGCCGGAAGAATTCGCGCGTCTTCGCCGAGGACTCCGCCGCGCTGATGGCGGGCGCCGGCGTGGACGCGGTGCTGCTGCCCCGGCTCCTGCCCACCCCCGTGCTGGCCTTCGCCGTGCGCCACCTCGGTGCCGACGCCGGAGTGATGGTCACGGCGAGCCACAACCCGCCGCAGGACAACGGCTACAAGGTGTACCTCGGCGGCGCCGACGAGGGCTCGCAGATCGTCCCGCCGGTCGACTCCGAGATCGCCGAGCGGATCCTCGCGGTCGCGCGGGACCGGCGCGTTCCGGAGCTTCCGCGCGGCGAGTACCGGCTCGCGGACGAGTCCGTGGTCGCCGCCTACATCGAGGCGACGGCCGCCGTCGGCCGCCAGTCCGCTCCGCTGCGCATCGTCTACACGGCGATGCACGGGGTCGGCTGGGAGACGGCGCACCGGGTGCTCTCCGCGGCGGGCTTCGACGAGCCGGCCGTCGTGGTCGAGCAGATCGAGCCCGACGCGGCGTTCCCCACGGTCGCGTTCCCGAACCCTGAGGAGGCGGGCGCCCTCGACCTCGCCTTCTCGACCGCGCGCTCCGGTCGCGCGCAGCTGATCGTGGCGAACGACCCGGACGCCGACCGCTTCGCCGCCGCCGTGCCCGACGCCTCCGCCCCGGAGGGCTTCCGGCGCCTCACCGGCAACGAGGTCGGAGCGCTGCTCGGCTGGCGCGCCGCCGAGCAGGCCCGCCGAGAGGGCCGCACCGGAGGAGCGCTCGCCTGCTCGATCGTCTCCTCCCCCGCCCTCGGTGCCGTGGCCGCCGACTACGGCCTCGACTTCGCCGAGACGCTCACGGGCTTCAAGTGGATCTCGCGCGTCCCCGACCTCGTCTTCGGCTACGAGGAAGCGCTCGGCTACCTGGTGAACCCCGGGACGGTCCGCGACAAGGACGGCGTCTCGGCCGCGCTCGCCTTCCTCTCCCTCGCGAGCGCGCTCGCCGCCGAGGAGCGCACGATCGACGACGAGCTGGAGTCGTTCGCCGAGCGGTTCGGGCTCTTCGGATCGGAGCAGATCTCGCTCCGCGTCACCGACCTCTCCGAGATCGGCCGGATCATGGCCGGACTGCGCGCGACGCCTCCGACCGCGATCGGCGGGCTCGCCGTCGAGCGGAGCGAGGACCTGCTCGCCGAGGGCGGCGCGCTGCCCCCGACCGACGCGCTCCGCTTCTCCCTGGACGGTGCCCGTCTCATCGCGCGCCCGAGCGGTACGGAGCCGAAGGTCAAGCTCTACCTCGACGCCTGGTCGCACGACTCCGACGCCGACGCCCGCCGGTCGGCCGTCTCGTCCCGCCTCGCCGCCCTGCGCACCGGCGCCGCGGAGCTCCTCGCGTAGGTCCCCCTCCGGTCAGCGGGGCGCGCGGACACCGATCCGCTCGCCCCGCTTCCAGAGCCACTCCACCGGACCGAGCTCGAACCGGCGCAGCCACAGGTGCGCCGCGAGCACGACGACCGCCGCGATGAGCAGGAACGCTCCGACGGTCGCCGGGACGCGCCACTGCGCGGCGGTCACCGCCAGCCCGAGTCCCCAGCCGTAGAAGAGGGCGCCGCCGAGCAGGTTCTGCAGGAGGTAGGCGCTCAGGGCGACCCGGCCGACCTCCCGCGCCCGGCGTGCCGCCCAGCCCTCGGCGCCCCGGCGGAGGCAGGCCTCGGCGAGGGCCGCGAGCAGGCCGAGCCCGACCAGGGGCGCGACGAGGTAGCGCTCGGCGAGCAGACCGGCGGCGCTCCCCCCGACGCCCAGCGCGAGGTCGACGGGGAGGGCGAGGGCGCCGAGGACCATCAGGCGGCGGCGGAGCGACGCGCCCTCGGCGGCGAGGACCCCCGCCCGGTGGAGGCGCGCGCCGAGGAGGAACATCGCGAGGCTGAGGAGCCCGATGAGCACCGGCTCCGCACGGAAGACGCCCGCGTTCTGCAGCCGGAAGAGGGCGAGGCCGAGGAACGACGCGTCCGCGTAGGGGCTCCGGCCGGTCGGCCCCTGTCCGGCACCGTCCGGACTCGCCGCCACGAGCGCCACGAGCGCCGAGATCAGGACGACGTGCAGAGCGCCGCAGACGAGGATCACGCGGCGCTGCGTCGTCGGCCGGGTGAGCAGCAGCCAGGCGACGACCGCTCCGGTGACGGCGTATCCCATGAGGACGTCGAACTCCGCGATCAGCACGTAGTTGACCGCGCCGTCCAGGAGGAGGAGCGTCGCGCGCCAGAGGTAGCGGCCCGGCCAGCGCGTCCCGCGCCGGACCGCGGAGGCATGCTGGATCGCGAGGCCCACCCCGAAGGCGAGGGAGAGGAGGGCGAGGAACTTGCCCTGCGCCAGCGCCATCAGCAGGAGCTGCGCAGTCCCGGCGGAGGAGGAGGTCTCCGGCGTCACCGGAACGGAGAGCAGTCCGAGCATCCCCCAGGGGTGGGAGAAGATCCAGATGTTCGTGCCGAGGGTCCCGATGATCGCGACACCGCGGACGACGTCCAGGGTCGCGATGCGGCGGCCGGCTCCGGCACGGGGCGGCAATACGGTCGTATTGGTCATGTCCGAGAGCGTAGCCTGCTCGAGCAGTCGAACGAGAGGGACGCCATGCCGGATCGGCGCGAGAGCAGGAGCGACATCCTCTCGGCGGTCGTCGCCGTCCTCTCGACCCGCGGGGCGGAGCACCTCAGCATCCGCACCGTCGCGGCCGAGGCCGGCGTCTCGGTGGGGGCCGTCCAGCACCACTTCCCGACGAAGCAGGCGCTGCTGGCCGGCGCGATGGCCCGGGTCGAGGAGCGCTTCCGCGAGCGGATGCGGAGCCGCCTGGAGGCCGAACCCTCGGCCGAGGTGCGGCTGCGCGTCTTCTGCGACGAGATCGCGTGCGTCGCGGACGAGGACGTGCCCGACGCGATCGTGTGGACCGCCTTCGCCTCCCGCGCCGGCACCGATCCGGAGATCCGCGCGATCCACGCCGCCGGCTGGTCGCGCACGGAGGACGTCGTCCTGGAGCTGCTGCGCGCCGCGCATCCCGCAGCGTCGTTCGGCGCCGACGACGCCGCGCTGCTCCTCGCGGTCCTCGACGGCATCGCGGTCTCCCGCGCGTCCGAGCGGCCCGCCCGCCTCTCCCCCGCCCGCGCCCGCCGCCTGATCCGCACCGTCCTCGAGCAGCTCGCCGCCCGCTGACCCCCCGAGGTCCGAGCAGCCGTCCGCGCGGGAAGCCGGCTCCCGGCACGCCGCTCCGCGGCCACTCGACCAGCAGGGGCAGGGGCGCCCCCTCCCCGCAAGGTGGAGGGCGCGTCCGAGAATCGCGTGCCAGCGATTCGAGGCAGCCCGACGTGACCCGCTCTTGAGAACGCGCCCCGTCGGGAGGCCGACCCCGCTGAGCTGCGCAGGGAGCGGCTCAGAGTCGAGCACCGCGCGTGCCAGCGATTCGAGGCAGCCCGACGCGACCCGCTCTTGAGAACGCGCCTCGTCGGGAGGCCGACCGCGCTGAGCCGCGCAGGGAGCGGCTCAGAAACGGACTCAGCCCAGCGCCCGCTCGATCTTCTCCGTGATCTCGTTCTGGTCGAGGTAGTTGTCGATGACGACGACCTCGGCGAAGGTGCGGCCGATGCGGTCGACGAGCTCGCCGGAGGTGAGGATGACCTGCGCGTCGGCGGCGAGCGCGTCGACGGAGGCCAGGTCGGAGGCGATCACCTCGGCCTCGAGGTGGAGGGTCTCGAGGGCGCGCTCGGCGCCGAGCTTGAGGATGGCGGAGGTGCCGATTCCGGCGCCGCAGAGGGTGACGATCTTCATGCGCTTCTTCCGTGGTGCGGGTGGTGCGGTCTGCTGTCGGTGAGGACGGCGTTGATGCTGCGGACGGTGCGGGCGGCGGCGAGGGCGCCGACCGCGTCCGGACGGCTGAGCACGTCGGCGAGCCCGGAGACGAAGCCGACGTGTCCGTGCGCCTGGGTGGCGGCGATCCCGATGACGACCGACACCGGGTCGTTGGTGCTGTGGCCGAAGGCAACGGGCTCGGCCAGCGTGACGACGGAGAGGCCGTCCGCGAGGACATCGTTGCCGGGCCGGGCGTGCGCGAGGGCGAGCCCGGGCGCGATGACGATGTACGGCCCGAGCACGTCGACCTGCTCGACCATGCGGCGGGAGTAGGCGGCGTCGACCGCACCGGTCCGCTCGAGAGCACGGCCCGCCTCGAGGACCGCCTCCCGCCATGATCCGGCGGAGTGGCGGAGGGCCACCGCCTCCTCGGGGAGCGCGTCGAGCGGCACCGTCAGGCCGCCTCGAAGCCGGCGCTGATCGTCTCGACGAGCTCACGGCGCTCGTCGAGCGGCAGGAAGGCGGCGTGAGCCGCGTTCAGCTGGAAGGCCTCGAAGTCGTCGAGGTCGTACCCGAACGCGTCGGACAGGAGGGCGAGCTCGCGGCTGAGGGTCGTCGCGCTCATCAGGCGGTTGTCGGTGTTCACCGTGACGCGGAAGCCCAGCTGGTAGAGCAGGTCGAAGGGGTGGTCGGCGAGCTCGGCGCCCCACGCCGCGACGGCTCCGGTCTGCAGGTTGGAGGAGGGGCTGAGCTCGAGGGCGATCTCGCGATCCTTCACCCACTCCGAGAGCTCGCCGAGGGTCACGTAGCTCGCGTCGTCGTCCTGGCGCTCGATGCGGATGTCCTCCGCGATCCGGACGCCGTGACCCAGGCGCAGCGCGCGGCCGTCGAGCAGGGCCGAGCGGATGCTGTCGAGGCCGTCCGCCTCCCCCGCGTGGACCGTGGTCGGGAAGTGCGCCGCCGCCAGCAGTTCGAAGGCGGCACGGTGCCGCGAGGCGGGGAAGCCCGCCTCGGCTCCGGCGATGTCGAAGCCGATCGCACCGCGCTCGCGGTGGCGCAGCGCCAGCTCGGCGACCTCGAGCGAGCGGTCGGCGTGCCGCATCGCGGTGATCAGCTGGCCGACGCGGATGCGGTGTCCCTGCGCCGCCGCCTCCTGCACGCCCTGCTGCAGCCCCTCCTGGACCGCCTCGACAGCCGCGTCGAGCGAGAGCCCGGCGCGCTGGTGCTGCTCCGGCGCCCAGCGCACCTCGCCGTGCACGACTCCGTCGGCGGCGAGGTCGAGCACGAACTCGCGGGCCACGCGCTCGAGCGCCGGCGCGGTCTGCATCACGGCGACCGTCGTCTCGAAGGTGGCGATGTAGTCGGTGAGGGAGCCGGAGTCGGCCGTGGCACGGAACCACTCGGCGAGCGCGTCCGGCTCCTCGGCCGGGAGCGGCACGCCCGTCTCGCGGGCGATCTCGAGGACCGTCCCGGGCCGCAGGCCTCCGTCGAGGTGGTCGTGCAGCGACACCTTGGGGAGCTCGTCGATGAGGACGCCCTCGCCCGGGAGGAGGTACTCCTCGGTCTGATCGGTCACGGTGCTCCTCGCGGGTCGGCGGTGGTTCGCCGACCACCCTAGAGGGTCGGCGGGAGCGGCTCGCCGGGCGGCGCCTCCTCCGTGCCGGGCGGCGCGGGGCTAGGAGACGCGCTCCGCCACGAGGGGGCCGCCGTCGAGCACCTCGTCGCCGTCGTCGCCGATCCGGTAGGCACCGTCGAGCGCCTCGAGCGCCCGGGCGAAGCGCTCCGGCTCGTCGGCCGACAGCGTGAGCAGGGGCTGGCCCGCGCGGACGCGGTCGCCCGGCTTCGCGTGCAGGTCGATCCCCGCCGCGTGCTGCACCGCGTCGGACTGTCGGGCGCGTCCGGCGCCCAGGCGCCAGGCGGCGATGCCGAACGGCAGCGCCTGCTGCTCCACCAGGACGCCGTCGCGCTCGGCGACCACGACGTGGGTCTCACGGGCCTCGGGGAGCGCCGCTTCCGGATCCCCTCCCTGAGCGCGGATGACCGCGCGCCAGGTGTCCATCGCCGCTCCGCCGTCGAGGGCGCGCTCGACGTCCGCGTCCGGCTGCCCGGCGAGGGCCAGCATCTCGCGGGCCAGGGCCAGCGTCAGCTCCCGGACGTCCGAGGGGCCGCCGCCGGCGAGCACCTCGACAGACTCCCGCACCTCGTTCGCGTTGCCGATGGCCAGACCGAGCGGCACGTTCATGTTGGTCAGCAGCGCGGTGGTCCGCACCCCCGCGTCGTTGCCGAGGTCGACCATCGCCCGCGCCAGCTCCCGCGAGCGCTCGATGTCGACCATGAACGCCCCGGAGCCGAACTTCACGTCGAGCACCAGGGCGTCGGTCCCCTCGGCGATCTTCTTCGACATGATCGAGGACGCGATCAGCGGGATCGCCTCGACGGTCCCGGTGATGTCCCGGAGCGCGTAGAGCTTCTTGTCGGCGGGGGCCAGGCCCGAGCCCGCGGCGCAGATCACGCCGCCGACCGTCCGCAGCTGCTCCAGCATCTCCTCGTTGCCGAGGTCGGCCCGCCAGCCCGGGATCGACTCCAGCTTGTCGAGCGTTCCGCCCGTGTGGCCGAGCCCGCGTCCCGAGAGCTGGGGCACCGCCACGCCGAAGGAGGCGACCAGCGGCATCAGCGGCAGCGTGATCTTGTCGCCGACCCCGCCCGTGGAGTGCTTGTCGACCGTGCGCTTGCCGAGTCCGTCGAAGCGCATGCGCTCGCCGCTGGCGATCATCGCCAGGGTGAGGTCGCGGATCTCGTCGCGCTCCATCCCGTTCAGCAGGACCGCCATCGCGAAGGCCGCCATCTGCTCGTCGGCGACGTAGCCGCGGGTGTATGCGTCGATCAGCCAGTCGATCTGCGCGGTAGAGAGCGTGCCGCGGTCGCGCTTGGTGCGGATGATGTCGACGGCGTCGAAGTCCTCGACGGGGGTGGTGCGGGTCATGCGGAGTCCTCGGTTCGGGAGTGGGCGGTGACGGCGGCGCTAGGAGGCGGCGTAGGCCTCGAGCGTGCGCGGGCCGAAGGCGTCGGGGATGACCTCGTCGATCGTCTTCACGCCCGACACGGTCTGGAGGAGCATGCCCTCGGCCGAGTGCTCGAAGAGCAGCTGGCGGCAGCGCCCGCAGGGCATCAGGACGCCGCCCTTCCCGTCGACGCAGGTGAAGGCGACGAGCCGGCCGCCGCCCGTCATGTGCAGAGAGGACACCAGCGCGCACTCGGCGCAGAGCGTGAGCCCGTAGGAGGCGTTCTCGACGTTGCAGCCCGAGATCGTCCGGCCGTCGTCCACGAGCGCGGCGACCCCGACGGGGAACTTCGAGTACGGGACGTAGGCGTGGCTCATGGCCTCGAGTGCGGCCTCGCGCAGCGCCTCCCAGTCGATGTCGGTCACGACGGCTCCTCTCAGGACTTCAGGTACGGCTTGCCGGCGGCGGCCGGTCCGCGGGACTGGCCGACGAGACCGGCCACCGCGAAGATCGTCACGACGTACGGCAGCATCAGCATGAACTCGCTGGGCACGGGCGAGCCGATGACGCCGAGCACGTTCTGCAGGTTGGTCGCGAAGCCGAACAGCAGCGACGCGAGCGTCGCCTTGATCGGGTCCCAGCGGCCGAAGATGACGGCGGCCAGGGCGATGAAGCCCGCACCCGCGGTCATCTCCTTGCCGAACGCGCCGACCGCGTCGAGCGTGTAGTACGCGCCGCCGACTCCGGCGATCGCCCCGGCGAGGGAGACGTTCCAGAAGCGCGTGCGGGCGACATCGATGCCCACGGTGTCCGCGGCCTGAGGGTGCTCGCCGACGGCGCGCAGGCGGAGGCCCCACTTGGTCTTGAACAGGCCCCACCACACCGCGAAGATCGCGAAGTACATCAGGTAGACGATCACCGTCTGGTTGAACAGGACGGCGCCCACGATCGGCACCTGGCTGAGCACCGGGATCGGGAGGCGGTCGAACTTCACCGGCGAGTTGAACGTCGACGCGTCGGCGGAGAGGACCTGGGAGTAGAGGAAGCTCGTCAGGCCGGTCACCAGCACGTTCAGCACGACTCCGACGATCACCTGGTCGACCAGGTACTTGATCGCGAAGGCGGCCAGCACGAACGACACCAGGACGCTCGCGACCATCGCCGCGAGCAGGCCGAGCACCGGCTGGCGGGTGAGGGAGCCGACCATCGCCGCGGTGAAGGCGCCGGCGAGCAGCTGCCCCTCGATCGCGACGTTGACGACTCCGACCCGCTCCGAGATGACGCCGCCGAGCGAGCCGAAGATCAGCGGAGTGGCGAGCCCGACGGTCCCGAGCAGCAGCCCCGAGACGGGCAGCGCGGCACCGGCCGACGCCCAGACGAGGAACCCGATCAGGAAGACCAGGGCGAAGACCGCCGAGAGCCAGAGCGGGATCCGGCGGCCGGCGCGGGTGAGCGCGGCCGACGCGACGGCCAGGGCGACCAGGAGGATCGCGACGACCACTCCCGTCCCCCGCGTCGGGAACGGGATGTCCGGCAGCGCGAAGAAGTCGGTCCCCGCGGCGAGGCGGAACGAGCTCGTCCCGTCGCGGCCGAGGGCCACGAAGAGGACGACGGCGAGCAGCGCGAAGACGCCGAACGCGATCGGCGCCTTCCAGCTGCGGATCACGACGCGGTCGGGGGCGGTGGCGACGGCGGTGCTCATGCGGACACCTCCGAGGTGCGGCGGCTGCGGCGCTTCGGGGCGGCCCCGGGCGTCGGGAGGCGGAAGATCGCGCGCACCAGTGGCGGCGCGGCGATGAAGAGGACGATCAGCGACTGGACGACGAGGACCACGTCGATCGGCACGCCCTCGGCGGCCTGCATCGAGTAGCCGCCCGCCTTGAAGGCGCCGAAGAGGATGCCGGCGAAGAACACGCCCCAGGGTCGGGAGCGGCCCAGCAGCGCGACCGTGATCGCGTCGAAGCCGATGCCCGCGTCGATCCCGGAGGTGAAGCCGGTCGTGACCGTCCCCATCACCTGGGCGCTGCCGGCGAGGCCGAGCAGGCCGCCGGAGAGCAGCATCGCGTACACGTAGCTGTTCTTCACGTCGATGCCCGCGACCCGGGCCGCGTGCGGGTTCTCCCCCACCGCGCGGAACTTGAAGCCGATCGTCGAGCGGTTCAGGAGCCACCAGACGAACACGGTCGCGAGGACCGCGAAGACGAAGCCGAGCGTGAGCGAGTATCCGGGGCCGAGGAGCGCCGGGAAGACCGCGGTCTCCTTCATCCCGGGCGACTTCGGGTTGTTCGAGCCGGGCGCCTGCAGCGCGCCGGGCGTCCGCAGGAGGTAGGAGATCAGGTAGAACGCGACGTAGTTGAGCATGATCGTGAGGATCACCTCGTGCGCGCCGGTGCGGGCCTTGAGCAGTCCCACGAGTCCGCCCCAGAGCGCGCCGCCCAGGATGCCGG
Organism: Rathayibacter sp. AY2B7; assembly: GCF_002931635.1. Taxonomy (NCBI): domain Bacteria; kingdom Bacillati; phylum Actinomycetota; class Actinomycetes; order Micrococcales; family Microbacteriaceae; genus Rathayibacter; species Rathayibacter sp. AY2B7. The sequence continues at coordinate 51,187 of NZ_PSUC01000001.1, forward strand.
CGGCGAGCGCGACGATCAGGTGCACGCCCCACGGGAGGTCGAAGGAGAAGCCGACCCAGCCCGCGCAGGCGGCGGCGATCAGCATCTGGCCGCGGCCGCCGATGTTGAACAGGCCGACGCGGAAGGCCAGCGCCACTCCGAGGCCGCCGGCGATCAGCGGGGTCGCGAAGGCCAGGGTGTCCGTCAGCGGCTTGATGCCGTTGGCGAAGCCCTCGCGGCGGAAGTTGTAGACCGAGCCCTGGAAGAGCGAGGAGTAGGCACCGGAGACGGACTGCCAGATCGCCTGCAGGGTGTCGAGCGGCCGGGCGAAGAAGTAGCCCGACGCCGCCTGGACGTCCTTGTCGGTCGCGGCGATCAGCACGCCGCCCGCGATGAGGGAGAGCAGCACGGCGAGCACCGACATCAGCGCGGTGCCGGAGAGGATCTCGCGCAGGACGCGGGAGGCGCCGCTCTCGAGCGGGCCGGGGCGCACCTCCTGATCCGGCTTCTGGCCGGGCTCGAGCCCGGACGCCTTCTCGGTCTCCGCGTCGGGATCGACCGCGGGCAGTTGCGCGTCGCTCACGCCGCCGCTCCCTTCTCGGCGGGCGTCTGCCCGGCCATCATGAGCCCCAGGACCTCGCGGGGCGTGTCGGCGGGGACGATGCCGATGATCCCGCCCTTGTACATGACCGCGATGCGGTCGGCGAGCGCCGCGACCTCGTCGAGCTCCGTCGACACCACGATCACGGGGACCCCGGTGTCGCGCGTCTCGACGATGCGCTTGTGGACGAACTCGATGGAGCCGACGTCGATGCCGCGGGTGGGCTGCGCCGCGATGAACAGCCGCAGCTCCCGGCTGAGCTCGCGCGCGAGCACCACCTTCTGCTGGTTGCCTCCGGAGAGGCGGCCGACGTGGGTGCCGATCCCCTGGGCGCGCACGTCGAACTCGCGCACCCGCTCCTCGGCGAAGCGCTCGAGCTCCTTGAGCCGCAGGCCCAGTCCCTTCACGAACGGACCGCGGTCGCTGCGGTCGAGCATGAGGTTCTCGGCGATCGTGAACTCGGCGACCAGACCGTCCTCGGTGCGGTCCTCGGGGACGAAGCCGACCCCCGACTCGAGGACGCGGCGCACGGACAGCCCGTCGAGGCGGCGCCCGTCCAGGGTCACCGAGCCCTCGACCCGCTCCTGCAGGCCCATGATCGCCTCGGTGAGCTCCGTCTGGCCGTTGCCCTGCACGCCCGCGATCGCGAGGATCTCGCCGCGGCGGACCTCGAAGGAGACGTCGTCGACGACGGCCTGGCCGTTGGCGTCGCGCACGGTGAGGTTCGAGACGACGAGGGCCTCGTCGCCCGGCACCGCCTGCTCCTTCTGCACCGTCAGCTCGACGGCGCGGCCCACCATCAGCGAGGCGAGCTCGGCGTTGCTCGCCGTCGGCGACGCCTCCCCCACGACTCTGCCGAGGCGGATGACCGTGATGCGGTCTCCGACCTCGCGCACCTCGCGGAGTTTGTGCGTGATGAAGACGATGGCGGTCCCGGCCGCGCGCAGCTGGCGCATGATCGCGATCAGCTCGTCGGTCTCCTGCGGGGTCAGCACCGCGGTCGGCTCGTCGAACACGAGCACCCGGGCGTCGCGCGAGAGCGCCTTGATGATCTCGACCCGCTGCTGCACGCCGACGGGGAGGTCCTCGACCAGGGCGTCGGGATCCACGTCGAAGCCGAAGCGGTCCGAGATCTCGCGCACCCGGGCGCGCGCGGCGGCGAGGTCCAGGCGCCCGCCGGCCTTCGTCTCCTCGTGGCCCAGCATGACGTTCTCGGCGACGGTGAACACGGGGACGAGCATGAAGTGCTGGTGGACCATCCCGATGCCCGCTTTCATGGCGTCACCCGGACCGGAGAAGTGCTGGACCGCGTCGTCCAGCAGGATCTCCCCCTCCTCGGCCTGGTACAGGCCGTAGAGCACGTTCATGAGCGTCGACTTGCCCGCGCCGTTCTCGCCGAGGAGGCAGTGGATCTCACCGGGTTCGACGGTGAGATCGATGTGGTCGTTGGCCACGAGCGCGCCGAAGCGCTTCGTGATGCCACGCAGTTCGAGCTTCATGGGACCAATCTAACTTTCGGTTCGCGCCACGATGCGCCGTCAGCCGGGATCGAGGGACGCAGCGGAGCCGATCCGCCCGCCGGACCGACGAAGAGGCCGGCGGGCCCGAGGTGTGCTCGGGCCCGCCGGCCTCTTCGAGGAGACGGCTAGGACGCCGCGGGAGCGGACGGGGAGGTGACGGTGATGGAGCCGTCGATGATGCCCGCCTTGATGGTGTCGAGCTCGCCCTGCAGGTCGCCCGAGACCTTCGACTCGAAGTCGTGGAACGGCGCGATGCCGACTCCGTCGTTCTCGAGGGTGCCCACGAAGGGAGTGGGGTCGAAGTCGTCGGCTCCGGCGGAGCTGGTGACGTCGGTCGTGCCGGCCTCGATCCCCTTGAGGATCGAGGTCAGGTACAGGTCGGCGCCGTCGGGGTAGGTCTCGTACAGGTCCGCGTCCACGCCGACCATCGCGATGTCCTTGCCGGAATCGCGGATCGCCTCGATCGCCGACTGGAAGATCGGACCGCCGACGGGGAGGATGACGTCCGCGTTCTGGTCGATCAGCGACTGCGCGGCCGACTTGGCCTCGACGCCCGCCGCGAAGCCACCGGTGAAGGAGCCGGTCTGCGCGTCGACGTCCCAGCCGACGACCTTGACGTCCTTCCCCTTCTGCTCGTTGTAGTACTTCACGCCGTCGGCGTAGCCGTCCATGAAGATCGTGACGGTCGGGAACTGCTGGCCGCCGTAGGTGCCGACGACGCCGGTCTTGGAGTACGACGCAGCCGTGTAGCCGGCGAGGAACGCCGCCTGCGAGGTGTCGAAGGTGATCGGCTTGACGTTCGGCAGGTCGATCGACGCGTCGTCGATGATCGCGAAGTCGATGTCCGTGTTCGCCTCGGCCGCGGCCGACGTGGCCTCGGCCAGCGCGAAGCCGACGGTGATGATCAGGTTGCAGCCCTGGTCGACGAGGCTGGTCAGGTTCGGGGCGTAGTCCGTCTCGGACTCCGAGGTGACGGTCTTCGGCGTGACGCCGAGGTCCTCCGAGGCCTTCACGAGGCCGTTGTAGCCGAGCTCGTTGAACGACTTGTCGTCGAACCCGCCCGCGTCGGAGACCATGCAGGGCAGGAAGTCGCCACCGGCGGCGGCGCTGGAGCCGCTCTCCTCGGGGGCGGAGGCGCAACCGGCGAGAAGCGCGGTGACGCCGAGGGCGGCGAGACCGCCGAACGCGGCCTTACGCGAGGTGATAGTCAAGATGTCGTCCTCCAGGAATGCGGCCCCGCGCGACGAGCGCAGCAGGGCGTCGATTCCCACACGTTACCCAATGTGACAAGCCGCTCAGCCGCCCGGACGGTGGTGGTCAGGAAGAGTTACACAGTGTTGATCTTCGCGACACGCGGAGCGTGTCGCGGGGTGCGGGCGGCTGTGCTCGAATACGAGCCGCGGAGCGGCTCGGCGCGGTCGGCTTCGCGACGGGTGCGTTCCGCAGAGCGGGTCGCGTCGGGCTGGCCTGAATCGCTGGCACGCGATTCCGGCTCGCGGCCCTCTCCCCTGCTGCCGGACGTCGAGAGTGCTCGGGGGAGCTCCGCGCTGCGCGCGGTCGTGCACGACGTGGTGCTCCTCCACGGTGGTCGAGTGGCCGCGCGAGCGGAGACCCGCCCTCAAGCACCGAGCGGGACTGCCGAGGCCGTCATCGAGGGTGGTCGAGTGGCCGCGCGTACGGCGTATCGGGACCGCCGCACGCGCATGAGGCGAGGGGCGGAACGGCGAAGCGCGGCGCCTCCGAGGGGAGGGCCGCGCTTCGACGGGTGGGACGGAGTGCTAGAGGACGTCGGTGCGGCCGGAGAGGCGCAGGGCGTCGACGACGCCCTTGACCTTCTGGGCGTTCTCGGTCGTGGTCACCAGGAGCGCGTCGGGGGTGTCCACGACGACGATGTCCTTCACTCCGATGAGGGCGATGGTGCGGTTGCCGCCGCTGACGACGATGCCCGTCGCGGAGTCGGCCAGCACGCGGGCGTCCTCGCCGAGGATGGCGAGGTCCGAGCGGAGCCCGCTCGAGTGCAGCTTCGCGATCGAGGCGAAGTCGCCCACGTCGTCCCAGGAGAAGTGGCCCGGCACGACGGCCAGCTTGCCCGCGGCCGCGGCCGGCTCGGCGACGGAGTAGTCGATCGCGATCTTCTCCAGGCCCGGCCAGATGCGGTCGACGACCGCGCCGCGCTCCGGGGTGTCCCACGCGGCGGCGAGCTCGAGCAGTCCGGCGAGCAGCTTCGGCTTCGCGCGGCCGAGCTCCTCGAGGAGGCGGTCGGCGCGGGCGATGAACATGCCCGCGTTCCAGAGGTACTGACCGCTGGAGAGGTAGGCGCGCGCGGTGTCGGCGTCGGGCTTCTCGACGAAGGAGTCGACGGCGAGCGTGTGGGTCGCCCCGTCGATCCCGAGGTGCTTCCCCGTGCGGATGTAGCCGAAGCCCACGGCAGGCTCGGTCGGCGTGATGCCGATGGTCGCGATGTAGCCCGCGTCCGCCGCGACGACGGCCTCGGCGACCGCGTCGTGGAACAGCTGCTGACCGCTGATGACGTGGTCGGCGGCGAACGAGCCGATGATCACGCCCGGCTGGCGGCGCTCGAGGATGGCGGCGGCCAGGCCGATCGCGGCGGACGAGTCGCGCGGCTCGCTCTCGAGGACGACGTTGAGGTCCTCGAGGCTCTCGAGCTGCTCCTCGACGGCGGCGCGGTGCGCGCGCCCGGTCACGACCATGATCCGGTCGGCGCCCGAGATGGGCGCGAGGCGGTCCCAGGTGTCGCGGAGGAGGGTCTGTCCCGACCCCGTCAGATCGTGCAGGAACTTCGGGGCGTCGGCCCGGGAGAGCGGCCACAGCCTCGAGCCGATCCCGCCGGCGGGGATCACGCTGTAGAAGCGGTCGAGCGGGGCGCGGCCATCGGTCTCAGGTGATGTCATGTCCGCAGGATACAAGGGAGCCCGAGCGCGACCGTCCGTTCACCCGGGCGCGCGCCGCCGTTCATCCCGCCGCCGTAGCGTCCGGGGCGTGAGAGTCGCGGTCGTCACCGAGAGCTTCCTGCCGTCCTTGAACGGCGTGACCACGAGCGTCCTGCGGGTGCTCGACGAGTTCGCGGAGCGCGGGATCGAGGCGCTCGTCGTCTGCCCGGCCGCGGGGGCGCCGGGCCACTACGCGGGCCACCGCGTCGTGGAGCATCCGGCGATCGCCTACCGCGACTTCCCGGTCGGGATCCCCACGCTCGCCCTCACCCGGGAGCTGGCCGACTTCGAGCCCGACGTGGTGCACGTCGCCTCGCCCTTCCTCCTCGGCGCCCGCGCCATCGCCTCGGCCGGCCGGCTCGGGGTGCCGAGTGTCGCGATCTACCAGACGGACGTCGCGCGATTCGCGGCCCGCTACGGCATCCGCGGCGCCCGCGCCCTCGCCTGGCGGGTGATCCGCCAGATCCACGCCGGGGCGGACCTGACCCTCGCCCCCTCCACCAGCGCCCTCGACGACCTCGCCGCCGCCGGCATCGAGCGCACCGCGCTGTGGGGCCGCGGCGTGCAGAGCGACCGCTTCCACCCGCGCCGCCGCTCCTCCCCCTACGCGCAGGCCGTCCGCGCCGGACTCGGCGCCGACGAGGCGCTCGTCGGCTACATCGGGCGCCTCTCCCCCGAGAAGAGGGTGGAGCGGATGGCGGCACTCGCCTCCCTCCCGCACGCGGAACTGGTCGTGGGCGGCTACGGCCCCTCCTCCGCCCGGGTCGCCGCCGCCCTCGGCCCGGCGGCGCGGATGCTCGGCCGGCTCGACGGCGACCGGCTGCCGGCGGTCTTCGCCGCGCTCGACGTCTTCGTGCACACCGGCACGGAGGAGACGTTCGGCCAGACGGTCCAGGAGGCGCAGGCGTCCGGCACCGCGGTGGTCGCGCCGCACGCGGGCGGCCCCACCGACCTCATCGAGCACGGTGTGGACGGCCTGCTCTACGCGCCCGAGAGCGACTCGGACCTGCGCCGGCAGGTGGAGCGCCTGGTCCGCGATCCCGCACTGCGCGCCCGGCTCGGCGAGGCGGGCCGCCGCCGCGTGCTCCACCGCACCTGGAGCGCGCTCACCGACGAGCTCCTCGCGCACTACGCGACCGCGGGGGCGCCCGCCCTCGCCCTGCCCCGCAGCTAAGGCTCGCCTAAGCCGCGCCCGCCTGCGAGCGCGCTTAGAATCGAGGGGCGAGTTTCTCGTCGCTCCCCGCCCCGTCCCCGTCCACGCGACGTGGGAACAGGTCAGGCCGTGGGAGCACAACCAGGGAGGGTTGTTCGTGTCAGTTCAAGCTGCTCAAACCCTCGCACCCCGGAAGCAGGGGAAGATCCGGCGTCCGGCCGGCACCCTGTACCGCGGTCGCGAAGGCATGTGGTCGTGGGTGCTCCACCGGATCACCGGTGTCGCCATCTTCTTCTTCCTCCTCGTCCACGTCCTCGACTCCGCTCTCATCGCCGTGAGCCCCGAGGCCTACAACGCGGTCATCGGCACGTACAAGAACCCGATCATGGGACTCGGCGAGACCGGGCTCGTGGGCGCCATCGCGTTCCACGCGCTGAACGGCCTGCGGATCATCCTGGTCGACTTCTGGAGCTGGGCGACCCGCAATCAGCGCGTCCTCTTCTGGGTCGTCATGGGCCTCTGGGTGGTGCTGATGCTCGGCTTCGCGCCGCGCCACCTGATCAACGTCTTCAGCGAGGGGGGTGCGCATTGAGCACCGTCGCCGCACCGCGGACCCCGCACACCCCGACCCGCTCCTCCGGCACCAACTGGGAGAAGTGGGGCTGGATCTACATGCGCGCCTCCGGCGTCGTGCTGATCGTCCTGATCTTCGGGCACCTCATCTACAACCTGCTGCTGGGCGACGGCATCAAGGCCATCGACTTCGGCTTCGTCGGCGGCAAGCTGGCGAACCCGTTCTGGCAGTGGTGGGACGTCCTCATGCTGTGGCTCGCGCTGATCCACGGCGGCAACGGCATGCGCACGCTGGTCAACGACTACGCGACCTCGCCTCTGCTGGCCAAGGCCTTCAAGGGCGGCATCCTCGTCGCCGTCGTCGCGCTGATCGCGCTCGGCACCTGGGTCGTCTTCGCGTTCGACCCGTGCCCCGCCGGCACCGCCGCGGACCTGCTGCCCTCCTTCTGCGCAGCGTGACCACGGTGCCGCGGATCGGAGAGGGGCCCGCGCCCCTCCCGGTCCGCGGCACCGTGTCCCGGCACCTCCCCCTCCCATCCCCGTACGACGGAGCACCCACCCCGTGAGCACACCAGGCCACTCCCACACCGGCGCCGACCAGAGCGCCTTCGCGCAGACCGTCGGACCCGACGGCGTCCACTACCACCAGTTCGACGTCGTCATCGTCGGCGCCGGCGGTGCCGGGATGCGCGCGGCCATCGAGGCCGGCCCCAAGGCGAAGACGGCCGTGATCTCGAAGCTGTACCCGACCCGCTCCCACACCGGAGCGGCGCAGGGCGGCATGGCCGCCGCCCTCGCGAACGTCGAGGAGGACAGCTGGGAGTGGCACACCTTCGACACCGTCAAGGGCGGCGACTACCTCGTCGACCAGGACGCGGCCGAGATCCTCGCGAAGGAGGCCATCGACGCGGTCATCGACCTCGAGAACATGGGCCTGCCCTTCAACCGCACCGAGGAGGGCAAGATCGACCAGCGCCGCTTCGGCGGCCACACCCGCGACCACGGCAAGGCGCCCGTCCGCCGGGCCTGCTACGCGGCCGACCGCACCGGCCACATGATCCTGCAGACGCTGTTCCAGAACTGCGTCCGGCTCGGCATCAACTTCTACAACGAGTTCTACGTCCTCGACCTGGTGATGACCGAGGTCGACGGAGTGGCCAAGCCCTCCGGCGTCGTCGCCTACGAGCTGGCCACGGGCGAGCTGCACGTCTTCCAGGCGAAGGCGATCATCTTCGCGACCGGCGGCTTCGGCAAGATCTACAAGACCACCTCCAACGCGCACACCCTCACCGGCGACGGCGTCGGCATCATCTGGCGCAAGGGCCTCCCCCTGGAGGACATGGAGTTCTTCCAGTTCCACCCGACCGGCCTCGCCGGCCTCGGCATCCTCCTCACCGAGGGAGCGCGAGGAGAGGGTGCGATCCTCCGCAACGCCTCGGGCGAGCGCTTCATGGAGCGCTACGCCCCCACCATCAAGGACCTCGCGCCGCGCGACATCGTCGCCCGCTGCATGGTCCAGGAGGTGGCGGAGGGCCGCGGCGCCGGACCGCACAAGGACTACGTGCTGCTGGACTGCACCCACCTGGGCGCCGAGGTCCTCGAGACCAAGCTCCCCGACATCACCGAGTTCGCCCGCACCTACCTGGGCGTCGACCCCGTCGTCGAGCCGGTCCCCGTCATGCCGACCGCGCACTACGCGATGGGCGGCATCCCGACCAACGTCAAGGCCGAGGTGCTCTCGGACAACACGACCGTCGTCCCGGGCCTCTACGCCGCCGGCGAGTGCGCGTGCGTCTCGGTGCACGGCTCCAACCGCCTCGGCACCAACTCCCTCCTCGACATCAACGTCTTCGGCAAGCGCAGCGGCAACAACGCCGCGGACTACGCCCAGACGGTCGACTTCACCCCCCTGCCCGCCGACCCGGCCGGCGCGATCCGCGAGATGCTCGCCTCGCTCCGCTCCGCGACCGGCACCGAGCGGATCGCCTCGATCCGCAAGGAGCTGCAGGACGAGATGGACAAGAACGCCCAGGTGTTCCGCACCGACGAGTCCCTCGAGGCCGTCACCGGGACCATCCAGCGCCTGCGCGACCGGTTCCGCAACATCTCGGTGCAGGACAAGGGCAAGCGCTTCAACACCGACCTCCTCGAGGCCGTCGAGCTGGGCTTCCTGCTCGACCTCGCCGAAGTCGTCGTCTACTCGGCGCGCAACCGCAAGGAGAGCCGCGGCGGCCACATGCGCGATGACTTCCCGAAGCGCGACGACGAGAACTACATGCAGCACACGATGGCGTACCTCTCCGGTGACGCCCACTCCTCCGACGCCGGTGACCACATCCGGCTCGACTGGAAGCCCGTCGTGATCACCCGGTACCAGCCGATGGAGAGGAAGTACTAGCCATGTCGACCGCTACCCTCGAGCAGCCGCCCGCCGCCCCCGCGGCCCCGGAGGCGTTCACCGTCACGTTCATCATCCGCCGCTTCGACCCCGAGGTGGACGCCGAGCCGCGCTGGCAGGACTTCGACGTCGAGATGTACTCGACCGACCGCGTCCTCGACGCCCTGCACCGCATCAAGTGGGACCAGGACGGATCGCTGACCTTCCGCCGCTCGTGCGCGCACGGCATCTGCGGATCCGACGCGATGCGGATCAACGGCCGCAACCGCCTGGCCTGCAAGACGCTGATCAAGGATCTCGACATCTCGCAGCCGATCTACATCGAGGCGATCAAGGGCCTGCCCCTCGAGAAGGACCTCGTCGTCGACATGGAGCCGTTCTTCGCCTCCTACCGCGAGGTGCAGCCGTTCCTGGTCGCCAACACCCCGGCGCCCAAGGGCAAGGAGCGCGTGCAGTCGGTCGCCGACCGCGCCCGCTTCGACGACACCACGAAGTGCATCCTCTGCGCCGCGTGCACGTCGTCCTGCCCCGTGTTCTGGACCGACGGGCAGTACTTCGGCCCCGCGGCGATCGTGAACGCCCACCGCTTCATCTTCGACTCGCGCGACGACGCCGGTGGAGCACGCCTGGACATCCTCAACGACAAGGAGGGCGTGTGGCGCTGCCGCACGACCTTCAACTGCACGGAGGCGTGCCCGCGCGGCATCCAGATCACGCAGGCGATCGCCGAGGTGAAGCAGGCCGTCATCCGCGGCCGCGCCTGATCCTCCCCCTCGCGAACGCGTCCGGCCCGCCGGGATCCTCGGATCCGGCGGGCCGGACGCGTTCCTGCATGCAGGCGGGCGCGTGCACGGGAGCGCCGCGAGGCCTCAGTACGCTGGAGGAATGACCGAGGCGGCCGACACTCCCCGCGGGATCCCGGGCCTGTTCGAGCGGGTCATGCGGACGCGGCCGGTGCGGGTGATGCTGCACTACTCCGAGACCGGCGGGCCCCTCTTCGCCTCCGGACTCGCCTTCCAGGCCCTGTTCGCGGTCTTCGCGGCGCTCTTCGTCTTCTTCGCCGTCTTCGGCTTCTGGGTGCGCGACGACTCGGTGCTGCGCGACTCCCTCCTCGACCTGGTGACCCGCTCCGTCCCCGGCCTGATCGGCGGGAAGAACGCCCTCGTGTCGGTCGACGACCTGCTCGACTCGTCGATCCTCGGCTGGACGGGTGCGATCGCGGCCGCCGGCCTGCTCTGGACGGCGCTGAACTTCCTGGGGAGCCTGCGCCAGGCGGTCCGGCTGCTCTTCTCGCTCCCCGGGCCCACGACCCTCTTCGTCCTGCTCAAGCTCAAGGACGCGGGGCTCGCCCTGGTCTTCGGGGCGGTGCTGCTGGTCTCGGCGGGTCTCTCCGTGTTCTCGACCTCGCTGGTGGACGTGGCGTTCGGCTTCCTCGGGATCGGCAGCGAGTCGATGCCGGCCCGTCTCGCCGGCAGCGCGGTCGGCCTGCTGATCATGCTCGCCCTGGACACGGGCACGCTCGCCGGCTCCTTCCGCATCCTCTCGGGCATCTCGATCCCCTGGAAGAACCTCTGGGCGGGGTCGCTGCTCGGCGGGATCGCTCTCGGCGCGCTCAAGGTCCTCGGGACGCAGCTGCTGGGCGGCGCCTCCCGCAATCCGCTGCTCGCCTCGTTCGCGGTCCTCATCGGTCTGCTGATCTGGTTCAACCTCGTCTGCCAGGTGATCCTGATCGCCGCGTCGTGGATCTCCGTCGGGATGAGCGACGCCGGGATCTCGGCGCGCAAGCTCACGCCGGAGGAGCGCGAGAAGGAGCGGGAGGAGCAGCTGCGCACCGCCCGCCGCACCCTCGCCGAGGCCGAGCGCGAGCGGCTTCGTGCCGCGCTGCCCGAGGCGTCCCTCTTGAAACGACGGCGTCTGGAGCGCCAGCTCGCGCAGCTCGAGGAGGAGCTCGAGCAGCTCGCCGCCTGACCCGGCGGACCTCTTCCCGCCCGGCCCTGCGTCGTCGCGCCCGATTCCCCCTGCCGAGTCTGTCCGTTTCTGTTGACTTCCCTCCCGAACGGGTCTAAAAAGAGGTAAACGCAGATCCGAGGTCGGCAACAACACCGCGGATCCGGCGCACCACCCACGGCGAGACGACGGAGTCCACATGTACGCACCGGAGCGGCACCAGGCGATCCTGGACCGTGCCCGCACCGACGGGCGCGTCGAGGTCCGCGACCTCGCCCTCTCCCTCGCCGTGACCCCGGAGACGATCCGCCGCGATCTCACCAGCCTCGAGAAGCGGGGCCTGCTGCGCCGCGCGCACGGCGGCGCCATCCCCGTCGAGCGCCTGGGCATCGAGCCCGAGGTCGCCGCCCGCGAGGGACACCTCGCCGGCGAGAAGGACCGCATCGCCACCGCGGCCCTCGCCGAGGTGCCCGACGGCGGCTCGATCGCCATCGACGCCGGCACCACCACGGTGCGGCTGGCGGAGCTGCTCCCCCTGGACCGCCGGCTGACGGTCGTCACCCACTCCCTCCCCGTCGCGATGGCGCTCGTCGGCCGGCCCAACATCGACCTCCACCTCATCGGCGGGCACCTGCGCGGAGTCACGCAGGCCGCCGTCGGGCCGTGGGCCGCCCAGGCCCTCTCCACGGTCTCGGTGGACGTCGCCTTCATCGGCACGAACGGCCTCAGCCTCGAGCGCGGGCTCACCACCCCCGATCTCGACGAGGCCGTCGTCAAGTCCGCGATCATCGCCTCCGCGCGCCGGGTCGTGGTCCTCGCCGACCACTCGAAGTTCGGCCGGCAGGACTTCGGGCACGTCGCTCCGCTGTCCGCGGTCGACACCGTCATCACCGACGCCGATGTCGACGACGAGCTCGCCGACGACATCGAGTCGGCCGGCCCGGAGGTCGTCCGCGCATGATCGTCACCGTCACCGCCAACCCGAGCATCGACGTCACCCTCTCCACGAGCGGCTTCGCCGTCGGCGAGGTCAACCGCGCGCACGACGTGCGGCGCGACCCGGCCGGCAAGGGCGTCAACGTCGCCCGTGCCCTCGCGCGCAACGGCGTCGAGGCGACCGCGGTCTACCCGGCCGACGCCTCCACCGGCCTCGACCTGTCCACGATGCTCCGGGCCGCCGGAGTCCGCTCGGCCAGTGCGGCGATCGCCCACCCGATCCGCACCAACATCACCGTGGTCGACGACCGGACGGGCCGCACCACCAAGATCAACGAGCCCGGCCCCGCCGTCACGGAGGAGGAGGCCCACGCCCTCTCCGAGCTGATCGGCGAGCACGTCTCGGCCTCGCCCCGCTGGCTCGTCGCCTGCGGCAGCGTCCCCCCGGGACTGGGAGCGGACTTCTACCCCGCCCTCGGCCGCCTCGCGCTGCACTTCGGCGTCCCCCTCGCCGTCGACACCTCGGGAGCCCCCCTGACCGCGATCATCGCGGCCGGCACTGCCACCCTGGTGAAGCCCAACCTCGAGGAGCTCGAGGAGCTCCTCGGCCGCTCCCTGACGACGGTCGGAGACGTCGTCGCCGGAGCCCGTGAACTCCTGCAGCTGCCCGACGCGCGAGCGCTCGTCAGCCTCGGAGAGCACGGCGCCCTCCTCGTCACGGCGCACGCGTCGTGGTGGGCGGGCGCCCCCGCCGTCGTGCCCCTCAGCACCGTCGGCGCCGGCGACAGCACGCTCGCCGGCTACCTCTCGGCCGTCGACGCCACGGAGGCGGAGCGCCTCGCGACAGCAGTCGCGTGGGGTACCGCCGCCGTCCAGCTCCCGGGCAGCGAAGCCCCGGGTCCCGACTCCCTCCGCCTCGACGACGTCTCCGTCGTCGAGAACCCCGACCCCACCCTCCCGATTGGAGAACTGAGCGCATGACTGCTCTCACCGAGGCGTCGACGGTCATCGTCGACCTCACCGCCGCCACGAAGGACGAGGCCACCGCGCAGCTCGCGAAGACGCTCGCCGACGCCGGCCGCGTCACCGACCTCGACGGCTTCCTCGCCGACGTCCGCGACCGCGAGTCGCAGATGGCGACCGGCATGCCCGGCGGCATCGGGATCCCCCACGCCCGCTCCTCCCACGTCGTCTCGCCCAGCGTGGCGGTCGGCATCGCGAAGCAGGGCGTCGACTTCGGCGCCCCCGACGGCCCGGCCGACCTGATCTTCCTGATCGCGGCTCCGGACGGCGCCGACCAGGCGCACCTCAAGATCCTCGCCCAGCTCGCCCGCAAGCTGATCCACGAGTCCTTCACCGGTTCCCTCCGCGCCGCCGCCAGCGGCCAGGAGGTCGCGGACATCATCGCCCGAGAGGTCGTCGTCTCATGAGGATCGTCGCCGTCACGAGCTGCATCGCCGGCATCGCGCACACCTACATGGCGGCCGAGGCCCTCGAGCAGGCCGCGAAGAAGAAGGGGTACGAGATCCAGGTCGAGACCCAGGGCGCCGCGGGCTCCGATCCCATGTCGGACCGGACCATCGCCGACGCCGACGTCGTGATCCTCGCCGCCGACCTCGAGGTCCGCGGCAAGGAGCGCTTCGCCGGGAAGCCCACCCTCGAGGTGGGCACGTCGGAGGCGCTCGCGAAGGCGGCGGACGTCATCGACCGCGCCGTCGCGAAGGTGCAGGACGCGCCCGCCGCGAGCCCCGCCTCCGGCCCGCGCTTCGTCGCCGTGACCAGCTGCATCGCGGGCATCGCCCACACCTACATGGCCGCGGAGGCGCTCGAGCAGGCCGCGAAGAAGCGCGGCTACCCGATCCACGTCGAGACCCAGGGCGCGGCCGGCTCGGACGAGATGACCGCGGCCGACATCGCCGCCGCGGACGTCGTCATCCTCGCCGCCGACCTCGAGGTCCGCGGCAAGGACCGCTTCGCCGGCAAGCCGATCCTCCAGGTGGGCGTCGCCGAGGCCCTCTCCAAGCCGGACGAGGTCCTCGACCGCGCTCTGGCCCTCCGCGGCTCCGGCTCCGCCGCGTCCGCCCCCGCCCGCTCGACTCCGGCCGCGGCCCCCGCCGCGCCGAAGAAGGTCGGCGTCGGAACACGCATCCGCCAGAACCTGATGACCGGCGTCTCCTACATGATCCCGTTCGTCGCGGCGGGCGGTCTGCTGATCGCCCTGTCGTTCCTGTTCGGCGGCTACCGGATCGTCGACTTCACGGCCCAGCAGATCATCGACGACGGCTTCAACGTCGCGAACATCACCGACTGGGCCGGAGTGATGTTCCTCATCGGAAGCGCGACCTTCGCCTTCCTGGTGCCGGTGCTCTCGGGCTTCATCGCCTTCGGCATCGCCGACCGTCCCGGCATCGCGCCGGGCTTCCTCGGCGGCGCGGTCGCGGTCACCGTCGGCGCGGGCTTCCTGGGCGGCCTCGCCTCCGGCTTCATCGCCGGCTACGCGGCCCTCTACATCTCGCGGATCAAGCTCCCCGCGGCGTTCAAGTCGCTGATGCCCGTCGTGATCATCCCCTTGATCGCCACCTTCATCACCGGCTTCCTGATGTTCGTGGTGCTCGGAGCGCCGCTCCGCGCACTGAGCGAGGGCCTGTCGTCCTGGCTCTCGGGCCTCTCGGGCGGCAACCTGATCATCCTGGGGATCATCCTCGGCCTCATGATGGCGTTCGACATGGGCGGCCCGGTCAACAAGGTGGCCTACGCCTTCGCGACCACCGGCCTCGCCTCCGTCCCCGCCGACGGCGACCCGAACTCCGTGCAGTTCAAGGTGATGGCGATCGTCATGGCCGCCGGCATGACCCCGCCGCTGGGTCTGGCCCTGGCCACGACGCTCCGCAAGCGCCTGTTCACCGACGCCGAGCGCCAGAACGGCAAGGCCGCCTACCTGCTGGGCGCGTCCTTCATCTCGGAGGGGGCCATCCCCTTCGCCGCGGTCGACCCGCTGCGCGTGATCCCGTCCGCCATGGTCGGCTCGGCCGTCACGGGTGCGCTCGTCGCGCTCTTCGGCTCCACCCTCCGCGCCCCGCACGGCGGCGTCTGGGTCACCGGTCTCGTCGGGCAGCCGATCCTCTACCTGGTCGCCATCCTGGTGGGCATGGTCGTCACGGCCGTCTGCGTGATCATCGCGAAGAGCATCAAGCGCGCCCCGGTGGTCGCCGAGGTGCCCGAGCCCGCCACCGCGCAGGCCGTCCCCGCCTGATCCCCTCCGACCGACCGTCCTGAGCGGTCCCGCCGGCGGTCGCCTCCGCGCTCCTCCCCCTCTCCGAGGGAGTCGCGCGAGGCGGCCGCCGGCTTCCGCGTTCCGGGGTGCGAGCGCGGCCGGGCGGCCCGCTCCGCGGCTCCGAATAGACTGCTCCGGTGACTCGCAGCACCCTCCGCATCGCCTCCGTCAACGTGAACGGCGTCCGCGCCGCCTACCGCAAGGGGATGGGCGACTGGCTCGCCGCTCGCGACGTCGACGTCCTGGCCCTGCAGGAGGTCCGCGCCTCCACGGACGACCTCACGGGGCTCCTCGGGGACGAGTGGGACGTGCTGCACGACGAGGCGACCGCCAAGGGGCGCGCCGGAGTCGCTCTCGCCTCGCGGAAGCGCGCCACGATCCACCGCGTGACCTTCGGCGCCGACGACTTCGACTCGGCCGGACGCTGGCTCGAGGCCGACTACGAGGTCGGCGGCCGCTCGCTCACCGTCGTCTCCACCTACGTCCACTCCGGCGAGGTCGGCACTCCCAAGCAGGTCGAGAAGTACCGCTTCCTCGACGCGATGGAGGCGCGCCTGCCCGAGATCCGGGCGCACAGCGAGCTCGCCGTGGTGATGGGCGACCTCAACGTCGGCCACCGCACGATCGACATCAAGAACTGGAAGGGCAACGTCAAGAAGGCCGGCTTCCTCCCGGAGGAGCGCGCCTACGTCGACCGCTTCGTCGGCGCCGAGGGCGACCCGGACTACAACGCCGGTGCCGGACTGGGCTGGGTCGACCTCGGCCGCCGGTTCGCGGGCGAGGTGCCCGGACCGTACACGTGGTGGTCGCAGCGCGGCCAGGCCTTCGACACCGACACCGGCTGGCGCCTCGACTACCAGCTCGCCACGCCCGCGCTCGCCGACCTCGCCCGCAGCTACGAGGTCGACCGCGCCGCCTCCTACGACACCCGCTGGTCCGACCACTCCCCCGTGGTCGTCGACTACGAGCTCTGACCCTCTCCCCCGCGAACCGACCCCTCGAGGCCACCCATGACTCCCAGCACCCCGGGCGCCAAGCCCGTCATCTTCTCCGGCATGCAGCCCTCCTCCGGGTCGCTGCACCTCGGCAACTACATCGGCGCGCTGACCCAGTGGGTCGCGATGCAGGAGGACTTCGACGCCTACTTCTGCGTCGTCGACCTGCACGCGATCACGGTCCCGCAGGATCCGCAGCAGCTCCGCGAGCGCACCCGCGCGACCGCCGCGCAGTACATCGCCGCGGGCATCGACCCCGCGCGCTCGACCCTCTTCATCCAGTCCCACGTACCCGCTCACGCCGAGCTCGCCTGGGTCCTCAACACCCTGACCGGGTTCGGCGAGGCCAGCCGGATGACGCAGTTCAAGGACAAGTCGGCGAAGCAGGGCGCCGAGGCCGCCTCGGTGGGCCTGTTCACCTACCCGATCCTGATGGCGGCCGACATCCTGCTGTACCAGACGGACGCGGTGCCGGTCGGCGAGGACCAGCGCCAGCACCTGGAGCTCACCCGCGATCTCGCCGCGCGTTTCAACTCGCGCTTCGGCGAGACCTTCACCGTGCCGGCCCCCCACATCGTGCGCGAGACCGCGAAGATCTTCGACCTGCAGAACCCGGGCGCCAAGATGTCGAAGTCGGCGGAGTCGGACGCGGGCCTGCTCAGCGTGCTCGACGAGCCGAAGGCGACCGCGAAGAAGATCATGCGCGCCGTGACGGACACCGAGTCTGAGGTGCGCTTCGACCGGGCGGCGAAGCCCGGCGTCTCGAACCTGCTGACGATCTACTCGGTCCTCGCCGACCGCTCCGTCGAGTCGCTGGAGCAGGAGTACGCGGGCCGCGGCTACGGGGACCTCAAGAAGGGCCTCGTCGAGGTGGTCGCCGCCACCTTCGATCCGATCCGCGCACGGACCGCGGAGCTGCTCGCCGACCCGGCCGAGCTCGACCGGGTCCTCTCCCTCGCCGCCGACCGCGCGTCCGAGACCGCGGAGCGCACGCTCGCCGCCGTCTACGACTCCGTCGGCCTCCTCCGCCGCGTCCGCTGAGGCGGCGGTGCTGCGGCTCGCGCTCTTCGACCTCGACGACACCCTCTTCGCCCATGCCCGCGCGGTGCGGGAGGGGATCGTCGCGTACGCCGCCTCGCTCGGCGCCGCCTACGCCGGGGAGCCGGCCGACGTGCAGCGCCGCTGGCACCTGCTCGAGGAGGAGCATTACCACCGCTACCTCGCGGGCGAGCTCGACTACGAGGGCCAGCGCCGGGCGCGCGCCACGGACTTCGCCGCGGAGGCCGGAGTCGGGCTGACTCCCGAGGAGGCGAGCTCCTGGTTCCGCGGGTACCTCGAGCACTACGTCGCCGCCTGGACCCTCCACGTCGACGCGCTGCCCGTCCTCGACCGGCTCGGCGCCGCCGGGGTCCGTCTCGGCGTCATCACCAACGGCGTGCTCGACTTCCAGCGGGGGAAGATCGAGGGCACGGGCCTCTCCGGTCGCTTCGAGCACGTGATCGCCTCGGGCGATGTCGGCGTCGCCAAGCCGGACGCGCGGATCTTCGCGATCGCCTGCGAGCGGTTCGGGGTCTCTCCGGAGGAGGCCCTCTACGTCGGCGACCGGCTCGGCACTGACGCCGTCGGAGCGGCCGCTGCGGGCCTGCGCGGCGTCTGGCTCGACCGCATCGGCGGCCCCGAGCACGGCCGCGAGCTGCCGCCCGAAGCGGTCGAGCTGGGCGTGCGCCGGATCGCTTCCCTGGACGAGCTGGACGCGCAGCTGGGGCTGTCGGCGGACTGAGGCCTCACCCGGTTCGGGCCTCGATACGCCGCCTGCAGCGACTGCTCGACCAGCATGGGGTTCCCACGCCCCGGATCTCGATACACCGCCTGCACCGACTAGGCGACCAGCACGGTTCTCCCCGGAATCACGCCGTTGCGACCCCCTGCGCCGTCGTCGGAACGACGAAGCGCCCCACCCGACCCGAGGGTCGGACAGGGCGCTTCACCGTGAACGGACGCACATCATCCGCTCGCCGCACGAGGCGAACGGGGAGAACGCGTGTCAGCGTTGTCCCCTAACCGGACGGAACCCGCTCCCCGAGACGCGACCACCTCGATGAGCCGACCGCGCCGCGGCAGGCAGGGACTGCCGCGGAAGGAACTACTGCACGTCCTCGTCGATCCAGTCGAAGGTCTTGGTGACGGCCTTCTTCCAGAGGCGGTACTGGCGGGCGGCCTCGTCCTGGTCCATCTGCGGGGTCCAGCGCGAGTCCTCCTGCCAGTTCTGGCGCAGGTCGTCGAGGTTCTCCCAGAAGCCGACCGCGAGTCCGGCCGCGTAGGCCGCTCCGAGCGCGGTGGTCTCCGCGACGACCGGTCGGACGACCGGGACGCCGAGGATGTCGGCCTGGAACTGCATGAGCAGGTTGTTGGCGATCATTCCGCCGTCGACCTTGAGCTCCTGAAGGGGGACGCCGGAGTCGGCGTTGACCGCGTCCAGGACCTCGCGGGTCTGGAAGGCGGTCGCCTCCAGCGCGGCGCGGGCGATGTGGCCCTTGTTGACGTAGCGGGTGAGGCCGACGAGGGCTCCGCGGGCGTCGGAGCGCCAGTAGGGGGCGAACAGACCCGAGAAGGCGGGGACGAAGTACGCGCCTCCGTTGTCCTCGACCGTGGCGGCCAGCGCCTCGACCTCGGGGGCCGAGCCGATGAGGCCCAGGTTGTCGCGCAGCCACTGGATCAGCGAGCCGGAGACCGCGATCGAGCCCTCGAGCGCGTAGTGCACCTCGCCGTCGCCGAGCTTGTAGCCGATGGTGGTGAGCAGACCGTTCTTCGAGTGGACGATCTCGGTGCCCGTGTTGAAGATCAGGAAGTTGCCGGTGCCGTAGGTGTTCTTCGCCTCGCCCGGGTCGAACGCCGCCTGGCCGAAGGTCGCGGCCTGCTGGTCGCCGAGGATGCCGGCGATCGGGACCTCGCGCAGCAGCGACGACGACTCGACGTGGCCGTAGACCTCGGAGGAGGAGCAGACCTCGGGGAGCATCGACTTCGGGACCCCGAAGGCCTCGAGGATGTCGTCGCGCCACTCCAGGGTCTCGAGGTCGAGGAACAGGGTGCGGGAGGCGTTGGTGACGTCGGTCTTGTGGACGCCCCCGTCGATGCCGCCGGTCAGGTTCCAGAGGACCCAGGTGTCCGTCGTGCCGAAGATCAGGTCGCCCGCCTCGGCCTTCTCGCGAGCACCCTCGACGTTCTCGAGGATCCAGACGATCTTGGTGCCGGAGAAGTAGGTCGCGAGCGGGAGGCCCACGATCGACTTGAAGCGGTCCGCGCCCTCGTCGCCGGCGAGGCGGTCGACGATCGACTGGGTGCGGGTGTCCTGCCAGACGATGGCGTTGTAGACGGGCTTGCCGGTCGTCCTGTCCCAGACGACAGCGGTCTCGCGCTGGTTGGTGATGCCGACGGAGGCGATGTCGTGGCGGGTCAGGTCGGCGCGGGAGAGAGCCTGGCCGATCACCTCGCGGACGTTGTTCCAGATCTCGATCGGGTCGTGCTCGACCCAGCCGGCGCGCGGGAAGATCTGCTCGTGCTCCTTCTGGCCGGTGGAGACGATCGATCCCTTCTTGTCGAAGATGATCGCGCGGGACGACGTGGTCCCCTGGTCGATAGCGATGACGTAGTCAGCCATGAATGATTACTCCTTCGTAACGGGGGTGAAAGGAAGCGCGGCGGTCTAGAGGACCGGGAGCAGCACGAGCGAGGCGAGGCCCGCGAGCACTCCACCGACGATCGGGCCGGCGACGGGCACCCAGGCGTAGCTCCAGTCGCTCGAGCCCTTGCCCTTGATCGGCAGCAGAGCGTGCGCGATGCGGGGGCCGAGGTCGCGGGCGGGGTTGATGGCGTAGCCGGTCGGGCCGCCGAGGGAGGCGCCGATCGCGATCACCAGGATGGCGACGGGCAGCGCGCCGAGCGCGGCCAGACCGCCGTCGCCCTGACGTCCGCCGCCGAAGCCGATGACGACGAAGACGAGGACGAAGGTGCCGATGACCTCGGTGACGAAGTTCCAGCCGTACGAGCGGATCGCCGGGCCGGTCGAGAAGACGCCGAGCTTGTTCGCCGCGTCGGGCTCCTCGTCGAAGTGCTGCTTGTAGGCGAGCCAGCAGAAGACGGCACCGAGGATCGCACCGATCATCTGAGCGAGGATGTAGACGAGGATCGAGACGATGTTGACGGGCACGCCGGAACCGAACTCGGTCGCTCCGCTCGCGACGAGGCCCAGGGTGACCGCGGGGTTGAGGTGCGCCCCCGAGTTGTACGAGACGATCACACCGGCGAAGACCGCGAAGCCCCAGCCGATGTTGACCATGAGGGTTCCGCCGTTGAGGCCCTTGCTCTTCACGAGCGCGACGTTGGCGACGACACCGCAGCCGAGGAGCACGAGCATGGCCGTTCCCACGACTTCGGCGAGGAAGACCACTCCGAGATTGTCCACGTTGACCTTTTCCTTTTCGTAAGACGGACGCGCACAGGCGTCCGCGGCGGGCTTCGATGCCCGACGGTGTGAAGTTATCGGCGCCCTGTCCTAGCGACAAGGAACGGCGCGTGCACGTTTGTGCGTTGTCACGACGGAAGCCCCGGTCGAGGTGATCCTCGGTCCGGGGCTTCCGTCGATCCGCGCCTGATCGCCGATCAGGAGGCGGGCACGGCCGTCGGGGTCTGCACCGAGGTGCCCCCGACGTCGACGCCGTTGTACTCCTTGAGGTGCGCGATGGTCGCGTCGACCTCCGACGCGCGGGCGGCGTCGTCCCAGCCCAGCACGGCGCCCGTGTGCTCGGCGAGCTCCTCGAGGAGCTCGCGGCTCAGGCCGCCCGTGAAGGCATGGTTGGTGCGGCGCATCACCAGGTCGATGAGGTGCACCACGCTCTCGCGCTGGGCGAGGTAGCGGATCTCACCGGTGGTGAAGTCCTTGTCGAAGTCGAGCGCCTCGTCGTGTCCGTCGGCCAGGGCCTCGATGACCTCCTGCGCGCGGGTGCCGTAGCGCTCGAGCAGCTGGCCCGTGCGGGCCGAGGAGAGCCCGGAGCGGTGCTGGCTGATCCACTGCGCACGGGACGCGTCGGTGCGCGGGAAGCCCTTGCCGCCTCCGATGGGGGTCTTCACGGTGGAGACGCGACGGGTCACGCCGATCCGCTTGAAGACCTCGTTCGAGAGGTGCTCCGACAGGGCGCGGAACGTCGTCCACTTGCCGCCGACCAGGCTGAGCACGGGCGAGCCGTTGCCGGGGAGCGTCGAGGGCTCGATGCGGTAGTCGCGGGAGACGAAGCCCGGGGCCTCGTCGTCGTGGCGGGGCAGCGGGCGGATGCCGGAGAACTTGAAGACGATCTGCGAGCGGTCCACGCGGATGGCCGGGAAGACGTGGTTGACGAGCTCGAAGAAGTAGTCGATCTCCTCCTCCGTGCACACCGCCGGCTTCGTGGGGTCGGCGTCGATGTCGGTCGTGCCGACCATCACGCGCCCCTTGAGCGGGTAGATGAGGACGATGCGTCCGTCGCTGTGCTCGAAGAACATCTCGCGTCCCTCGCAGGCCTCGACCAGCTCGGGGTTGTCGAGCACGATGTGCGAGCCCTTGGTGCCGCCCATGAATTTCGTGGTCGTGCCGAGGGCCGTGTTGGTGAAGTCGGTCCACGGTCCGGAGACGTTGACGACGACGTCCGCCGCGAAGGTGAACTCCTCGCCGGACTCGCGGTCGCGGAGGACGACGCCCTTCTCGTCGGCGCCGACGGCCTCGACGTAGTTGGCCGCGCGGGCCTTCCTGCCGCCGATCAGCGCGTCGTGGAGCACGTCGAGCGCGAGGCGCTCGGGCTCGTGCACGGAGGCGTCGAAGTAGGTGGCGGTGTACTTGATCTTCGGGTCGAGCTTGGGGAGCTCGTTCAGCGAGCGCTTGCGTCCGTGGAACTGGTGGCGCGGGACCGTGCCGCCGTCGCGGGAGAAGAAGTCGTACATCGTGAGGCCGACCTTGATCAGCAGCGCGCCGCGCTCCTGCGGCTTGCCCGACTTGTGGGTCAGGAAGCGCAGCGGAGCCGCGAGGATGCCCGAGAACGTCGAGTAGATCGGGATCGTCGTCTGCAGCGGCTTCACGTAATGGGGAGCGATCTTCAGCAGGCCGTTGCGCTCGTGCACGCCCTCGTTGACGAGTCGGAACTCGCCGTTCTCGAGGTAGCGGATGCCGCCGTGGATCATGTGGCTCGAGGCGCTCGAGGCACCGGAGACGTAGTCGCCGCGCTCGACGAGGGCGACGTCGACGCCGTTGAGCGCGAGCTCGCGGAAGGTCCCGATGCCGTTGATGCCACCGCCGATGACCAGGACCGTGGCGCGGGGGTTGTCGCGGAGAGCAGCGACGCTCTCGCGCAGAGCGGAGTTTCCGGGAGTTCCGTCGGACTGTGCCACTTCGTACTCGCCTTCGTGTCGTAGGGGTGTCGTCGAGGCCTCCGCACCAGCGTGCACCGGGGAGATGACCGATTGATTTCGCGGAGGAATACAGCCATCCTTGACCCGACAACACATCCGGTCAAGACGGGTGGAAATCCGTGCAGGGAGCGCTATGACCCCGGTGAGACCGGTCGTCGAACTCGACGAGACGACCCACGCGACCCATCCCGACAAGACGCGGGACGCGCTGCGTGCGGCCCAGCTGTACTACATGCAGGATCTGACGATGGACGCGATCGCGCACGAGCTGCACACGTCGCGCTCCTCCGTCTCGCGCCTGCTCTCGCACGCCCGCGCGACCGGCCTGGTCGACATCCAGATCCGCTCCCCCCTCGACCGGGCGAGCGCCCTCTCGGCCGAGGTGCGGTCCCACTTCGACATCACGGCGCACATCGTGCCGGTGCCGGACCACACCAGCGAGATCGACCGGCTCGAGCGGGTCGCCCTGTCCGCAGCGAGGATCCTCGGGCAGTTCATCGACTCGAACATGATCGTCGGCATCGCCTGGGGCTCCACGATGAGCGCGATCAGCCGCCACCTGATCGCCAAGGAGACGCACAACACGCAGATCGTGCAGCTGAACGGCGCCGGCAACACCGAGACCACGGGAATCAACTACTCGAGCGAGATCCTCCGCCGCTTCGGTGACGCCTACGCGGCGAAGGTCCAGCAGTTCCCGGTGCCGGCGTTCTTCGACGACCCGACCACCAAGCAGGCGGTGTGGCGCGAGCGCTCCACCCGACGGGTCCTGGAGCTGCAGCAGCGGATGGACGTGGCGCTGTTCGGGCTCGGGTCGCCGTTCGCGGCGGTCCCCTCGAAGGTCTACATCGGCGGCTACCTGGAGCCGAGCGACTTCACCTCGCTCAGCGGCTCCGGGGTCGTCGGCGACGTCGCGACGGTGTTCTACCGGTCCGACGGCAGCTGGGACGACATCCCCATGAACGAACGTGCAAGCGGTCCGGACCTCTCCACGGTGCGCCGCGCGTCGCGCCGGATCTGCGTCGTGTCGGGCGCCTCGAAGCTGCCGGGCCTGCGCGGCGCCCTGGCGGCCGGCCTCATCACCGACCTCATCCTCGACGAGGGAACGGCCCGCGCCCTCATCTCGGACTGACGTCCGCGCTCCCCTCCCCCTCCCCCGCCGCGAGATGCCACTTGTGACGCTTCCGTCCGGCGTGTCGCCAGCACAGGTGGCATCTCGCGAGGGTCGTCAGAGCGCGAGCGCGCGGCGGACCCGGGCGGCGGTGGCGTCCGGGTCGAGCATGCCCGAGGCCCGCACTCGGACGACCCGGTAGCCGAGGGCCTCGATCGCTTCGATCCGGGCGATGTCGCGCTCGTACTGTGCACGATCGGTGCGGTGGTGGTCACCGTCGTACTCGACGACGACGCGCGCGATCCGGTAGAGCATGTCGACCCGAGCGACGAAGCACCCGTCGGCATCGGACAGCTCCACCTGCAGCTCCGGCTCGGGAAGCCCGGCCCTGACCAGCAGGAGCCGCAGCAGGGTCTCGCGGGGCGACTCCGCCCCGACCCGGAGGTGGCCCGCTGCTTCGCGTGCTCGCCGGCCGCCACGCCCGCGGAACCGCGCTGCACGCTCCGTGAGGACCGGGAGGTCGACCCGCAGGCCGCGCCTGCGTCCCTCGTCATCAGGGAGGACGATCGCGTCGCCGAGGACGATGAGCTCGTCGAGACGGCGGGAGTCGGCCAGGTGGCAGAAGGTCGAAGCGGGGTCGGCTGCCGGGTATCGCGTTTGCACCACGGCGACCGCCTCGTCCCAGAGATGGTGTGACCGCACGCCCACCCGTCGGGCGGCTCGCATCGGAGGAGCGACCGAGACGTCGAGCGGACTCGTCGCGGTCATCCGCCGATCCGGCAGGCCCAGCAGATGCGCTGCCGTGCCGTGGGAGAAGAACTCGCCCGGCCGCATCACAGCGGAGAACGCGGCGATCCGCTCGTCGACATCGGCCGGCTCAAGCGCTGCACGGGCTCCCCGGAACACGGCGACCGGGTAGTCCCGGACGAGACCGTGTCGCGACTGCCCGCTCGTCGATGCATTCATGACCCCGGGGTGCTGCTGCTCGCTCATGCCCCGCAGGGTGCCCGATCCGCCGCCCACCCCGCTCGCGTTCTCCACACCCCCTCCTGCGAGATGCCACCTGTGAGGGCGACACGCCGGAGGAGACCGTCACAAGTGGCATCTCGCGGAAGGGGAAGGGTGAGGCGAGAGCGGGTCAGGACTCGCGGGCGTGCGCGTCGAGGAACTCGTAGACCTCGGCGTCGTCGATGCCGGGGAAGGTGCCTGACGGCAGCGGTGCGAGCACGTGCGCGTGCAGGCGCGCGCTCGGCCAGGCGTTGCCGTCCCAGCGCGCGGCGAGCTCCGACGGGGCGCGCCGGCAGCAGGACTCGTCGGGGCAGCGGGAGAGCTCGCGGCGGTCGGTGTCGCGGCCTCGGAAGAAGCGGGCCTCGGCGAACGGGACGCCCACGGTGATCGAGAACTCCTCGGTGGCGGTCGTGCCGGTCTGCGACGCCGACCAGAAGGTCCCCGCCGGAGTGTCGACGTACTGGTAGTACTCCGTCGTCCGGTTGGTCCGGGTGAACGCGGAGCGCGCCGACCAGTAGCGGCAGACGACCTGGCCCTCGACGGCCCCGGTGACGTCGGTCGGCAGCGGCAGCCCGTCGTTCTCGTAGGCCTTCTGGATCGAGCCGTCTCCCAGCACTCGCAGGAAGTGCATCCGGATGTCGAGGTGCGAGGTGAGCAGGTTCGTGAAGCGCAGGGCGGCGGCCTCGTGGGTGACGCCGAAGCCGTCACGGAAGTCCTCCACCGAGATGTCCCGCTCGCGCTTCGCCTCCTGGAGGAACGCGACCGCCGGCTCCAGCGGCATCAGGCACGCGGCGGCGAAGTAGTTGATCTCGAGGCGCTGGCGGAGGAAGTCGGCGTAGGTCACCGGCCGCTCGTGCCCGAGGAGGCGGTGCGCCATCGCCTGCAGCGCCAGCGCCCGCAGGCCGTGCCCCCCGGGGATCGAGGCGGGCGGGAGGTAGATCCTGCCGTTCGCGAGGTCGATCACCGAGCGGGCGGAGTGCGGCAGGTCGCCGACGTGGATGATCTCGAAGCCGAGGTGCCGGGCCATCTTCGAGACGGAGCTGTGGGTCAGAGCTCCTCCGCGGTGCCCGACGGTGCGGAGCATCTCGCCCGCCACCTCCTCGATCTCGGGCAGGTAGGAGCTGCGCTCGCGCAGCTGGAGCCGCTGGGCGGTGTTGGCCCGGCGTGCCTCCTCCGGCGTGGCACTCGCCTCGCTCCGGCGACGGGCGAGCTCGCGGTAGACGCCGAGGAACGCCTCCAGCACGGGCGTGCTCAGCCCCTTGTTGACCTTGAACTCGGGCAGGCCGAGCGAGCGGTACAGCGAGCCCTTCTGCACGCGCGCCAGCTCGATCTCCAGCGCGGCCCGCTCGCTCGGCGGCTCGTCCGAGAGCAGCGCCGCCAGCTCGACGCCGAGCGCGGCCGCGAGGCGCTGCAGGAGGGAGAGGCGCGGCTCGCGGCGGCCCGTCTCGATCAGCGAGAGCTGGCTCCCCGACACGTCGACGCGCTCGGCGAGCTGCCCGAGGGTCAGTCCGCGCCGGGTGCGGAAGTGGCGCAGGCGCTGCCCGAGCAGCACGGCGTCGGAGCCCGGGGCGGGTGTCGAGGGATCGGTCACGGCGAGCTCCAGCGGTCGGTTGTGACGGAAGCGCAAAAAGATGGTTTCTTGACCGCCTGAGCGCCGGGAATACCTCCTGATCCTCCTCCATCCTGGCTTCAGGCGCCACTGAGCGCCCCTCCCGGCCCGGCCGGCCCCTTCCCGGCTGCGGCCGGCGACTCCCCACCCCCGTCGACGACGACCACCGAAAGCGGAGCCAGCATGAGCATCTACAGCAACACCGTCCGACTCGAGCCGAGCACCATGACCGGGCCGACGTCCGTCCCCGCGCCCGTCGTGCCGCCGGCGCCCCTCGCCCTCCGCCGCTGGGTGCGCGAGACCGCCGCGATCCTCCAGCCCGACGCGATCGAGTGGAGCGACGGCTCCCCCGCGGAGTGGTACCGCCTGACCGAGCGGCTCGTCGCCTCCGGCACGCTCCTCCCGCTCAATCCGGAGTGGCGGCCCGGCTCGTTCCTGGCCCGCACCGACCCGGACGACGTCGCCCGAGTCGAGGACCGCACCTTCATCTGCACGACCGATGAGGCCGACGCGGGACCGACCAACAACTGGCGCGAGCCCGCCGCGATGAGGGCCGAGCTCGCTCCCCTCCTCGACGGAGCGATGCGCGGACGGACGATGTACGTCGTCCCGTTCTCGATGGGGCCCGTCGGCGGTCCGCTCTCGCAGCTGGGCGTCCAGGTCACCGACTCGGCCTACGCGGTGCTGAACCTGCGGATCATGGCGCGCGTGGGCTCCGAGCCGCTCGCCGCCTTCACCGAGGAGACCCCGTTCGTCCGCGGCGTGCACACCGTGGGGCTGCCCCTCCGCGACGCGGACGGCGTCACCCGCGAGGACGTCGCCTGGCCGTGCAGCCCCGTGAAGTACATCACCCAGTTCCCGGAGACGCGCGAGATCGTCTCGTACGGCTCCGGCTACGGCGGCAACGCCCTGCTGGCGAAGAAGTGCTTCGCCCTGCGGATCGCCTCGGCGATGGGGCGCGAGGAGGGCTGGCTCGCCGAGCACATGCTGCTGATCCGCATCGTCTCGCCTGAGGGACGGCGCTACCACATCGCCGCCGCCTTCCCGAGCGCGTGCGGCAAGACCAACCTCGCGATGATGCAGCCCGCGATCCCCGGCTGGCGGGTCGAGACACTGGGCGACGACATCACCTGGATGCGCCGCGGGGAGGATGGACGCCTCTGGGCGATGAACCCCGAGACGGGCTTCTTCGGCGTCGCTCCCGGCACCGGGGAGAGCTCGAACCCGAACGCCGTGCAGACGCTCTGGGGCAACACGATCTTCACCAACGTCGCGCTCCGCGAGGACGGCGACGTGTGGTGGGAGGGCCTGACCGACGAGGTCCCGGAGCGGCTGACCGACTGGCGCGGGCAGCCGTGGACGCCGGCGTCCGGCACGCCGGCCGCGCACCCCAACTCGCGCTTCACCGCGCCGGCCGCGCAGTGCCCGTCGCTCTCCGCCGACTGGGACGCCCACGAGGGCGTGCCGCTGGACGCGATCGTCTTCGGGGGCCGACGGGCGAGCAACGTCCCGCTGGTCACGCAGGCCACCTCGTGGCAGCACGGCGTCTTCCTGGGTGCGACCGTCGCCTCCGAGAAGACCGCGGCCGCGGAGGGCACGGTCGGGGAGCTGCGCCGCGATCCGTTCGCGATGCTCCCCTTCTGCGGATACAACATGGCCGACTACTTCGCGCACTGGCTCGCGATCGGCGCTGAGCTCGGCGATGCGGCGCCGGCCGTGTTCCAGGTCAACTGGTTCCGGAAGGACGCGGACGGCGAGTTCCTCTGGCCCGGCTTCGGCGAGAACGCGCGGGTGCTGCAGTGGCTCGTCCGCCGCCTGGAGGGGCTGGCGGAGGCGCGGCGGAGCCCCCTCGGCGACCTGCCGCTCGCGATCGACACTCACGGGCTCCTGCTCTCCGCGGCCCAGAAGGAGGAGCTGTTCTCCGTCCCGGTCGAGGCGTGGCTGGAGGAGTGCGCGCTCACGGAGGAGTTCTTCACGCGGTTCGGCGACCGGCTGCCGCCCGAGCTGACCGCCGAGCTCCAGGCCCTGCGGCTCCGGCTCCTCGCCGAGAAGCTGCCGCTGGCGGCCTGATCCCCCTGACCGAGCCGGCTCCGGCCGGACACCCCTGTGGCCCGCGGGCGGATCATCCCCCTTTCCTCGCACCCCCGCGGGTCCACTCCCCCCCTTCCGCTCCCACGACGACGGGCACCATGACCGACCGCATCACGCTCCGCTTCCTCGCCTCCCCGCAGGACGCCACCGCCGACGGCCGCAGCGCCCAGGCCGGCCGCGTCCTCGAGTGGATCGACAAGGCCGGCTACGCCTGCGCCGTGGGCTGGAGCGGCGGCTACTGCGTGACGGCGTACGTCGGCAACGTCCACTTCACCCGGCCCATCTCGGTCGGCAACCTGATCGAGGCGACCGCCCGCGTCATCCACACCGGGCGCACGAGCATGCACGTGCTGGTGCAGGTCGCGCAGGCGGATCCGCGGACCGGCCTCTACGAGGACGCCACGCACTGCCTCCTCGTGTTCGTGGCCGTCGACGACGAGAAGAGGCCGCGGTCGGTCCCGGAGTGGCGGCCCCGCTCGATCGAGGACCTGTCCCTCGCCGAGGGCGCCGCCGCGCGCATCGACGGCCGCCGACGGCTGCACGACGTGATGCGCGCCCAGGAGTACACCGAGGAGGGCACCGGTCCGCGGATCGTGTTCCGCTTCCTCGCGGCGCCGGGCGACGTCAACTGGGGCGGCAACGCCCACGGCGGGATCGTGATGCGCTGGATCGACGAGGCGGCCGACGCGGTCGCGCAGCGCTGGACCGGCCGCGACGCGGTGGCCGTCTACTCCGGCGGGATCCACTTCTACCGTCCGGTGCGCATCGGGCACCTCGTCGAGGTGGAGGCGCGCCTCATCCACACGAGCGCCCGGAGCATGCACCTGGCGGTGCACGTGCGCTCCGGGGACCCGCGGACCGGCGAGCTGGAGCTGACCACGCAGTGCCGGAGCGTCTTCGTGGTGCGGGGCGCCGACGGGGCGGCCGAGCCGGTCCCGCCTCTCGAGCTGCGGACCGAGGAGGACCGGCGTCTGGACGCCCATGCGCGCGAGCTGATCCTCCTGCGCGCGGCGCTGCCGCCGCTCCCGCTCGCGGGGACGGCCGGCGCTAGGGTCGGAGCGTGAAGCTGCCGATCCTCGTCCTCAACGGCCCGAACCTGAACCTGCTCGGCACCCGCGAGCCCGAGCTCTACGGCTCGGACACCCTCGCCGACGCCGAGGCGCTGGCGGCGGAGGCGGCCGAGCGGCACGGCTTCACGGTCGAGACCTTCCAGAGCAGCTCGGAGGGCGCGATCGTCGACCGGCTGCACGCGGCTCGCGGCTCCGTCTCGGGAGTCGTGCTCAACGCCGGGGCGTACACGCACACGTCGATCGCGATCCGCGACGCCGTCCTCGCGACCGAGCTGCCGATGGTCGAGGTGCACGTGAGCAACGTGCACCGGCGCGAGCCGTTCCGGCAGCACTCCTACCTCTCGGACGTCGCGATCGCCGTGATCGTCGGCGCGGGCATCGCCGGCTACGGCTACGCGGTGGACGTGCTCGCGCGAGCGGCGGAGAAGCGATGAGCGGGCTCGGACGCTCCTTCGGCAGCGCGGTCGACGCCTACGACCGCGGGCGGCCCGGCTACCCCGACGACGCCGTCGACTGGATCGTGGGGCACGCCCCCGCGCGGGTGGCGGGCGCCTTCATCCCGGAGCGGGCCCGCGCGGCGGGAGCCGACGCCTCCGATCGGCTGCGCGCCGTGGACCTCGGCGCGGGAACGGGCAAGTTCACCGCGTCGCTCGCGTCCCGCGGCCTCGACGTGACCGCGGTCGAGCCCGACGCGGAGATGCTCGCGCGTCTCGCCTCGAATCTGCCGGGGGTCCGCCCCGAGGAGGGGACGGCCGAGGCGATCCCCGCCGCGGACGCCTCCGCGGAGCTCGTCACCGCCGCGCAGTCGTGGCACTGGGTCGACGCCGAGCGCGCCGGAGCCGAAGTCGCCCGCGTCCTGGTGCCGGAGGGCGTGCTCGCGCTGGTGTGGAACATCCGCGACGAGTCGGTCCCCTGGGTGCGCCGGCTCGGCGAGGTCGCCGGAGCCTCCACCGCCGAGCGCTTCGAGACGCTTCGGCCGCCGCTCGGCTCCGCTCTCGAGCGGGTGGCGTTCGCGGCCTTCGAGTGGTCCTTCGAGCTGGACCGAGCCGGGGTGCGGGACATGTTCGCGTCCCGCAGCTCCGTCATCGCGATGCCCGACGAGGAGCGCGCCGCGGTCCTCGCGGCGGTCGACGCCGTGGTGGACGAGGAGTCGGGCGGGAGCGGGACCGTCGCGATGCCGTACTCGACGCGCGTGACGATCGCGCGCCGCTCCTCCTCCGCCTGACTCCGCGCCGCGCGCCGCGGACCGCCCCGCCCGCCGACTACCCTCGGAGGGCGCCGCACCGGCGCGAGCACCGAGAGCACGAGGAGAGACGCACGTGAGCATCATCGCCGCCGCAGACGGGTCCGCACTGGGCAACCCCGGCCCCGCCGGCTGGGCCTGGTACGTCGACGACGAGCGCTGGGCCGCGGGCGGCTGGTCGCACGGCACGAACAACATCGGCGAGCTCACCGCGGTGCTCGAGCTGCTGCGCGCGACCGCGCAGGAGGAGGAGCCGCTGCACATCCTCTGCGACAGCCAGTACGCCATCAAGGCCTGCACCGAGTGGCTGCCGGGCTGGAAGCGGAAGGGCTGGCGCAAGGCCGACGGCAAGCCGGTGATGAACGTCGAGATCATCAAGGCGCTCGACGAGGAGCTGCAGGGCCGGGCCGTCACCTTCGAGTGGGTGAAGGGGCACGCCAACCACCGGATGAACGAGGCCGCCGACGTCCGCGCCCGGAGCGCCGCGACCGCCTACCAGCGCCGGCAGCCCGTCGACGCCGGACCCGGATGGCCGACGGCCGCCGCCGCGCCCGCCGCGGCCGCTGCGCCCCCCGTCGAGGACTCCGCCACCCTCTTCTAGCCGCGTTCCCCCTGGGGCAGCCGCAGCAGCCCCGTCGCCACCAGCTCGCGCACCCGCGGCAGCACCGAGTCGGACACCGCCTCCTCCTCGACCTGGAGGAGCGAGGCGACCGCCGCCGCGATCGCCGCCACCGAGAGCTCGCCGTCGCAGGCGCCGACCACGGCGGCGAGCGCCGTGTCGACCTCCTCGACCCGGGCGAACCCGCCGCCCTGGCGCAGCCGCAGCACCGTCGGATCGTCGTTGCCC
Source organism: Rathayibacter sp. AY2B7 (assembly GCF_002931635.1). Lineage (NCBI taxonomy): Bacteria > Bacillati > Actinomycetota > Actinomycetes > Micrococcales > Microbacteriaceae > Rathayibacter > Rathayibacter sp. AY2B7. The sequence continues at coordinate 82,928 of NZ_PSUC01000001.1, forward strand.
GGCCAGTAGTGCCGTTCCTCCGTGACGTCTCCGGCGACGACCAGGGCGAGACCCGCCAGAGCGCGATCGTCGAGCGACGCGAGGGCCTCGGCCGCGTCGAGGCAGGCGGCGAGGTGGCCGCCCAGGCCCGCGGTCGCGACCGGCGTGGTGATCCGCTCGAGGCGGCGGATCGGCGGGCGGGGCTGCTCGGGCAGGCGGAGCGTGACGTAGCCGAAGCCGACGCCGGTCACCCCGCGCCGCTCGAAGTCGGTCAGCCAGGCGTCGACCAGCGCGTCGAACGCGGGGCCGCGGGTCGTGCCGCCGTCCCGGATCCAGGTCTCGGCGTAGACCGCCGGATCCTGACGCTCGCGCTCCACGACCCAGACGTCCAGCGGAGAGGCGGTCCCGCCCATCCAGGCGTCGAGCCCCTCGGGCCCCGCCTCGAGCGCCTGCTCCAGCGGGCTGCGGGCGTCGGCGAGCCAGTCCGCGATCCGGTCGAAGGCGTCAGCGCCCTCCCGGTACTCCCAGTTGCCCAGGAGCTGCGCGACGCCGCCGGGCACGAGGTGCTCCGCCGCTCCGAGGATCACCCGGCGGACGATCTCGTCGCCCTCGAGTCCGCCGTCGCGGTACTCGTAGGAGGGGACGCCCTCGGCTCGCGGCGTGATGACGAACGGCGGGTTCGTGACGATGTGGTCGAAGCGCTCCCCCGCGACCGGCTCGTAGAGGCTGCCGAGGCGGAACTCGATGTTCTCGATCCCGTTGAGCGCCGCGGTGAAGGAGGCGAGCGCGAGCGCGCGCTCGGAGATGTCGGTGGCGACCACCTGCTCGGCGTGGCGGGAGGCGTGCAGCGCCTGGATCCCGCAGCCGGTCCCCAGGTCGAGCACGCGGCCGACGGGCCGCTGGATCATCAGGCCGGTCAGCGTGAGGCTCGCTCCGCCGACGCCGAGCACGTGGTCCTCGTCGAGCGCGCGGCCGAGGGCGAGCTCCCCGAGGTCGGAGGCGATCCACCAGGAGGCCGCGCCGCGCTGGTCGACCACGTCGTAGGGGCGCAGGTCGAGGGCCGCGGTGACGACGGCTCCGGCCTCGACGCGCACCAGGCCGAGCTCCACCGCCCCCTCCAGCGCGAGAGCGCCGAACGCCTCGTCCGCGTCGTCGGCCGAGACGGGATCGGCCAGGAGGAACAGGCGGGCGAGGGTGGCCAGCGCGTCGTGGTCGCCGCTGCGCTCGAGGGCGCGGCGGGCGGGGACCCGGTCGCCGCGGTGCAGCGCCTCGGCCGCTTCGTCGCCCCAGAGCCCCCGCACGGCGTCCACGCCGTAGCGGGCGCGGATCAGGTCGTCGCGCAGGAGGGCGATACGGGCTCGGTCGAACGGGTCTGCGGAGAACACCGCTCCATCCTCCTGCACACGGGTCGGCCACCGGGGCCGCCGCGGCCGTACGATCGGAGGCATGCCGCTGACCGGAGAGTACGAACCCAGCACGTCCGAGTGGGCCCGCGAGCAGGCGGAGCTCTACGAGCGGACCGGCGGAGCCGAGGGGAACCTCCTCCGCGGCCGCCCCATCATCGTCCTGACCACCGTCGGCGCGAAGAGCGGGAAGCTCCGGAAGACCGCGCTGATGCGCGTCGAGCACGAGGGCGAGTACGTGGTCGTCGCGTCCAAGGGCGGCGCGCCCGAGCACCCCGTCTGGTACGGCAACATGCTCAAGGAGCCGCACGTCGAGCTGCAGGACGGGCCCGTGAAGAAGGACTGCACCGCGAGCGTGCTCGAGGGCGATCTGCGCGCGGCCTGGTGGGAGCGCGCGGTCGCCGCGTGGCCGGACTACGCCGAGTACCAGACGAAGACCGAGCGGCAGATCCCGCTCGTGCTGCTCACTCCCTGGTCCTGAGCGCGGCGGGCGGCTCGGCCCGTCGCTGAGGCGGCCGTCCTCCGGTCGAGGTCGCGCCGCACGGCAGGCGCCTCACGTGGGCGGCGGGCCCAGCGGATCCGGTCCGGCCTCAGACCCGGGCCGCGATGAGGTCGAGCACCTTCGGGCTCGAGAGCAGCGCGAAGTGGCCGACCACCGAGACCGCGATGTTCTCGCGCGCCCCGGCGAGGCGGCTCCCTCCGGGGATGTACTGGTCGCGCATCCCGTAGATCGACGTGATGCGCGCGTCGGCCTCACGCTCGGCCAGCAGGGTGCGGATCAGCGGGCGGTGGGGTGCGAACTCCCGGAGCGCCCGCGCCGGGGCGATCCGGGCGAGCGACGAGCCGTTGAACGGGGTCGAGACGGCGATCATCCGCTCGATCCGCCCGTCCTCGCGGTCGTCGACGACCATCATGTGCTTGCCGATCAGGCCGCCCTTGCTGTGCGCGACGACGACGACTCCGCGCAGATCGTGCTCGCGCAGGTAGTCCTGGCCGAGTCCGGCCGACGCGACGATCGGCCGCGTGTTGTAGCCGAGCGCGGGCAGCACGTGGATCGGATGGCCCGCCGCGTGCAGCCTCTCGGCGATGGGCCGGAGGAACTGCCACGTCTCGTAGATGCCGGGGATGAGCAGCACCGGAGCGCCGTCGCCGGACGCGTACCGCGACACGTCCCAGCCCTCCCGCAGGTGCACGAAGCGCGAGCCGTAGGCGTAGCGGTAGTCGCGGAGGTACGCGCGCCGCAGCGAGGTCGAGCGGCGCGGGCGGGCGGAGTCACGCGCCGGCATGGGCCCGCTCCAGCTCCGCGATGTCGAGGCGGCTCATCGCGAGCATCGCCTGCAGAGCGCGCGCGGACGCCTCGGGGTCGGCGCCTCCGAGCAGACGCGGGAGGACCTCCGGCACGATCTGCCAGGACAGCCCCCAGCGGTCGCGGAGCCAGCCGCACCGGCTCTCCTCGCCGCCGTCCGCGATCAGGGCGTCCCACAGCCGGTCGAGCTCGGACTGGCCGCCGACGGTCACGACGATCGAGACGGCCTCGGTGAACGGGAACCGCGGACCGGCGTTGATCGCCTGGAACCGCTGCCCGTCGAGCTCGAACGTCACCGACAGCACCTCGCCGGGCGACGGGGAGCCCTCCGGCAGCACCTGGCTTCCGGTGATCCGCGAGTTCGGCACCAGCTCCGTGTAGAAGCGCGCCGCCTCCCCTGCGCCGTCGTCGAACCAGAGGAAGGTGCTGACCGCGCCCATCGGAGTCTCCGTCCTGCGCGGGAGGGTCTCCGCGGCTCCCTCAGTGTGCCGCGGAGGCGCCCTCCCCGCGACGGGTCACAGCGGGTTGACGCCGAACGCCGTGGCCAGCTTGTCGATCTTCTTGGCGCGGCCCAGCCGGGGCAGGTCGCTGCCGTCGCGGATGACGCGGCCGCGAGCCTCGAAGTCGTCGAGGAAGTCGCGGGCCCAGGCGACGTCGGACGGCGTCGGGCTGATGACCTCGTTGATCACGGCGAGCTGCTCGGTGTCGAGGCACAGCTTCCCGGTGAGGCCGAGCGAGACCGTGAGCGCGGACTGCTCGCGCAGCACGGGGTGGCTGTTCGAGACGGTCGGTCCGTCGATCGGGCCGGGCAGGTCGCCGATGCGCGAGGCGACGACCAGGCGCGAGCGCGGGTAGGCCATCGCGAGATCGTCGGCGCTGGTGCCGGTGTCGCGGCGGTAGTCGCCGCTGCCGAACGCGAGGCGGAAGGTGCCGCGGGCGCGGGCGATCGAGACCGACTCCTCGATGCCGAGGGCGGACTCGACCAGGGCGAGCACCGGGGTGGAGCCGCCGAGGCGATCGAAGGTCTCGGTGACGTGCTCGGCGGCCTCGGTCTTGGCGAGCATGACGCCGGCGAGGCCGGGCAGGCCCTTCAGCGCGTCGACGTCGTCGGACCAGAACGGGGTGGAGTGGTCGTTGATGCGGACCCAGGCGCGCTTCTCGCCGGTCAGCCACTCCGCGACGTCGGTCCGCGCGTCGGGCTTCGCCTTGGGGTCGACCGCGTCCTCGATGTCGAGGACGATCTGGTCGGCGCGGGACGCGTGCGCGGCGTCGAACGTCTCGGTGCGGGTGGCGTTCACCAGCAGCCAGGAGCGCGCGATCTCGGGGGCGACGTCGCGCCCCTTCCGCTTCGCGATGGCGGTGGTGGTGGTCTCGGGCAACGTCACGTTCGGGTCCTCTCGGTGGCGCGGTCCTCGCTCCGCGGACGCCACCGCTCTGCGACGGCGCCGGGGACAAGGGTAGCGGCTCCCCGTCGACGGGGCTCCGGGCACTCCGGCGTCTCTCCACTCCGGGGCTGCGACGCCCCGAGCGCTCCGGATCAGCGGCCCTCCGGACGCTCCCACAGCGTCAGCACCGTCGTCGGCACCCGGATCCGCTCGCGCGCGACGAACCCCGCCTCCGCGAGCACCGCGTCCGCCTCGCCCTCCGGCAGCGCCTGCCAGACCCGGTCCGCCCCGGCGAGCGCGGCACGCAGCGCCTCGCCCTCCAGCAAGACGTCCGAGTACGTGCCCGTCGTCCCGTACGGAGCGCCGAGGGCGACGTCGTCCACGCTCGCGAACGCCCCCGGGTAGGCGGCGAGCGCCAGGCGGGGCCGGAGCGAGACCGTCCCGGAGGCGCCGAGGAGGACGGCGTCGCCCGGACGGGCCCGCTCCTCGACGGCGGCCGCCAGACCGCGGAGATCCTGCCCGGCCGGCTTCCCGGTGACCGTGCGCATCTGCACCAGGACCGGCAAGGCGGCCACCGCGGTCAGGGCGAGGAGGGCGACGCCCGTCCGGGCCCTGAACGAGTCGAGCGCGAGGCCGAGGAGGACCGCGAGAGCGGGCGTGCTCGACGCGAGGTAGCGCGGGGTGAACATCGGCTCGACGAGGAGGGTCCCGAGCACCAGCACCGCGGTCGGCAGCACGATCCAGAGGAGGAGGGCCGGCAGGAGCGGGCCGCGCAGGCCGCCCCGCACCGCGGCGACCGCGAGGAGCGCGACGGCGATCCCGGCCAGCCACCACGCGGATCCGAAGAACGGCTCGACCAGGACGGTGAACGCGGTCACCGGCTGCGAGCGGAGCCAGCCGACCTGGCCGCTCTGCCCGGCGGCGAGGAGCAGCACCGGCACGGCGCCCAGTGCCGAGAGGGCGCTCGCCGCGAGAGCCCTCCCGGCACCCCGGGGCGCCGCGGCCGCGGCGAGAGCGACGAGAGCCGGCAGCACCAGCACGGAGTAGAGGAACACGGCGTTCGACAGTCCCGCGACGACCACGAACGCGATCCAGCGCAGGGCGCCTCCGGAGCGGGCCGCCCGCACGACGAGGACCGCCGCTCCCACCACGAGCGCGGTGGCCAGAGCGGAGGATCGCGCCTCGGTCCCCGAGAACGAGGACCGAGGGAGCAGCACGAGCACCGCGGCGGCGAGGAGTGCCGTCCGGGGCCGGTCGAACGATCGCAGCAGGACGACGACGCCCGCCGCCGCCGCTCCCGTGGCGAGAGCGGACGGCGCGCGCACCGCGAGCTCCGACTCCCCGGCGATCGCGATCCAGCCGTGCATCAGCAGGCCGTAGACCAGGTGCACCGCGTCCTTCTCCTGCACGAAGGCGAGGAGCTCCCCCACCGGGAGCCGTGCCAGGCGGAGGGTCGCGGCCTCGTCGTTCCAGTAGGAGGGGATCGAGGAGCCGACGAGGGTCAGCGCGGTGGCGAGGGCGAGGACCGCGCTCGCGGGCAGGGTCCGGAGCGCGCGCATCACGCCAGCGTAGAGGCCGGGCTCAGCGCGCCGAGCGCTCGGCGAGACCCTTCGCGTACGCGGCCTGGCCGACGTGCTGCGTGTCGTCGTCGATCACCGAGACCAGCCGCACCCCGAGGGTCACCGGCGGTTCCCATTGCTCGTCGACGACGCGCTCGAGGTCCTCGTCGCCGAGCGTGTCGAGGAGGGCGAGCGTCTGCCGGTGCACGGCGTCGGCGTACTCCGCGAGCACCGCGGCCGGCACCGCGGCGAGCGCCGCCACCTCGGCCGGCTCCTGCCCGTAGCCGGTCTCGTCGGGCCCGAAGGGCAGGCCGGACCGGCCGTGGAAGCCGTCGGCCGTCCACACCTGCTCGTGGCCGGCGAGCGGGGCGAGGTGGTCGTCCTGCACTCGGACGAGATGCCAGACGAGCCAGGCGGGCGAGTTCGAGCGGTTGTCCGCGCGGAACGCGAGCTGATCGGGGGTGCTGTCGTCGAGGACGGCGTGCACGTTCTCGTGCACCCGGCCGAAGGCGTCGCGGAGGAGGTCGATGGCTGCGCTCATGCCGCCAGCCTGCCGCTCCCGCGCCCGGTGCGGCACCCCCTCCGCGCGCCTCGGAGGAAGTGCGGAGGCGGGTGCCCGATACTCGGCCCGTGACCTCCGGATCCTCGAACCTGGCGACGAAGCCGTGGCTGACCTCCTACGCGGAGGGCGTGCCCGCCGAGATCGACCCTCCCACCCAGACGCTCGTCGACCTGCTCGAGGACTCGGTCGCGCGGTACCGCCGCGGCACCGCGCTCGAGTTCTTCGGCGCCGAGACCACCTACGCCGAGCTCGGCGAGCAGGTCTCGCGGGCGGCGGAGGGCCTGCGGCGCCTCGGCGTGCGCGCCGGCGACCGCGTCGCGCTGGTGCTCCCGAACTGCCCGGAGCACGTGGTGGCGTTCTACGCCGCTCTCCGCCTCGGAGCGATCGTGGTCGAGCACAACCCGCTCTACACGCCGCGCGAGCTGCGGCGGCAGTTCGAGGACCACGGCGCCCGGTTCGCGGTCGTCTGGGACAAGATCGCCGACGTCGTCGCGACCATGCCCGCCGACCTGGGCATCGAGCGCGTCGTCTCCGTCGACCTCACCCGCTCCTTCCCGCTCGGCAAGCGCCTGGCGCTGCGGCTCCCCCTGCCGTCGGTGCGCCGGTCGCGCGAGAAGCTGACCGCGACCCCCCGCAGCCGCTCCCTGGTGCCCTTCGCGTCGCTGCTGAAGAACCGCCGCATCGCGCGCTCGCACCCCCGCCCGGTCCTCGGCGACACGGCCCTGCTGCAGTACACGAGCGGCACCACCGGGACGCCCAAGGGCGCGATCCTCTCGCACGCGAACCTCCGTGCGAACGCCCTGCAGGGCCGCGCCTGGGTGCCGGGCCTGCGCGAGGGCGACGAGACGTTCTACGCGGTGCTCCCTCTGTTCCACGCCTACGGGCTGACGCTGTGCCTGACCTTCGCGATCAGCATCGGCGCGAAGGTCGTGCTGTTCCCGACCTTCGACGTCGGCCTCGTGAAGGCGGCCGCGAAGTCGTCGCCGCCCACCTTCCTCCCCGCGGTGCCGCCCGTGTACGACGCGCTGGCCCGCGCCTCCGAGCGCCACGAGCTCGACCTGCGCGGCATCCGCTTCGCGATCTCGGGAGCGATGAGCCTGCCGGTCGCGACGGTCGACCGCTGGGAGCGCGCGAGCCGGGGACTCCTGGTCGAGGGCTACGGCATGACCGAGAGCTCGCCGGTCGCCCTCGGCAACCCGGTCGGCCCGACCCGCCGGCCCGGCACGGTCGGCGTGCCGTTCCCCAGCACGACGATCCGCCTCGTCGACCCCGCCGATCCGTCGGTCGACCGCGGCCCGGGCGAGTCCGGCGAGCTCCTGCTCCGGGGGCCGCAGGTGTTCCAGGGGTACTGGAAGCGGCCGGAGGAGACGGCCGAGGCCCTCCTCCCCGGCGGCTGGCTGCGCACGGGCGACATCGCGACCGTCTCGGCCGACGGCTTCGTGACGATCGTCGACCGGGCCAAGGAGCTCATCATCACCGGCGGCTTCAACGTCTCCCCCTCCGAGGTCGAGGGAGTGCTGGAGTCGCACCCGGACGTGACGCGCGCGGCCGTCGTCGGGCTCCCCCGCGAGGACGGCGGCGAGAGCGTCGCGGCGGCCGTGGTCCTGCGGGCCGGGACGGCCGTGGATCCGGAGGCGCTGCGCGACTTCTGCCGGCTGCACCTGACGCCCTACAAGGTGCCCAAGCGGATCGTCCCGGTGGACGAGCTGCCGACCTCGCTGATCGGCAAGGTGCTGCGCCGCCAGGTGCGCGAGAGTCTGCTGGACTGAGGCGACCGGAGCGGGCGGTGGCCCGCGAGGAGGAGGACGACATGGCGAGGATCGTGCAGTACGAGCGGATCGGCGGGCCCGAGGTGCTCGAGACCGTCGAGGCGCCGGAGCCCGAGGCGGGGCCCGGCACCGTGGTGGTCGCCGTCCGCGCGGCCGGCGTGAACCCGATCGAGTGGAAGGTGCGCTCCGGCCTGCGCCCGAGCCCGCCGTTCGACGGTCCGCGGAGGCTCGGGTCGGACGGCTCCGGCGTGGTCTCCGCCGTCGGTCCGGGCGTGACCGGTTGGAGCGTCGGAGACCGGGTGATCGTCAGCGGCGCCACCGGCACCTACGCGACCGCCGTCGCGGTCTCCCCCGACTCCCTCGATCCGCTCCCCGACGGACTCGGCTTCGAGGAGGCGGCCGCGCTCGGCATCCCGGTCTCCACCGCCTACCAGGCGGTGGTCTCGCTCGGCGTCGCGGAGGGATCGACGTTCGTGGTCCACGCGGGCGCCGGCGCGGTCGGCCGGGCGGCGATCCAGTTCGCCGTCGACCGCGGAGCCCGGGTGATCGCCACGGCGAGCCCGGCGAACCACGGGGCGCTGCGCGCGCTCGGAGCGGTGCCGGTCGCCTACGGGCCCGGACTGCTCGAGCGGCTGCGCGCCGCAGCGCCCGAGGGCGTCGACCGCGTGCTCGACGCGGCCGGGACGGACGAGGCGCTCGCCGCCTCGCTCGCGCTGGTCGAGGACCCGCAGCACGTCGGAACGGTGGTCGCCGGCCCTCGTGCGGCAGAGCTGGGCATCCGGGCCTGGAGCGGCGGCAGTCCCGTGCCGCTGACCGAGGAGGAGCAGCGCCTCCGCCGCGAGGGCGTGCCGCTCGCCGCCCGGCTGGCGAGCGAGGGGCGCTTCGCGGTCGCGACAGGTCCGCGCCTCCCGCTCGAGCAGGCCGCCGAGGCGCACCGGCTCAGCGAGGACGGCCACGTCCGCGGGAAGATCCTGCTCGTTCCCTGAGCCGGGCCGGCTTACGGCATCCGTCTCCCCACCGCTTCCCCCGCTCTCACCGTCGAGAAGGAGTCCCCGTGTCCACTGACGACACCACCCCCGTGATCCTGGGGGGCGCCCGCACCCCGTTCGCCCGCTTCTCCGGAGCCTTCGCGCCGCTCTCGGGCGTCGAGCTCGGCGCCGCTGCGATCCGAGGGGCTCTCGAGCGCTCGGGCGCCTCCGCGGCCGACGTCGACGCGGTCGTGCTCGGCCAGGTGATCCAGGCCGGAGCCGGTCAGGGCCCCGCCCGGCAGGCCGCGGTCCTCGCGGGCCTGGGCTGGGACGTCCCGGCGGTCACGATCAACAAGCTCTGCCTGTCGGGTCTCACCGCGGTGATCGACGCGGCGCGGATGATCCGGCTCGGCGAGGCGCAGGTGGTCGTCGCCGGAGGGCAGGAGTCGATGACCAACGCGCCGCACCTCCTGCTCGGATCCCGCTCGGGCCTGGGCGTCGGTCCGCGTCCGCTCGAGGACGCGCTCCTCCACGACGGCCTGCTCGATCCGTTCGACCGCCGCCTGATGGGGAGGGTGACCGACGACGGCAACGCCGCACGGGGCATCCGCCGCGAGCGCCAGGACGCCTTCGCCGCGCTCTCGCACCAGCGGGCCGCCGCGGCACGGTCCACCGGCGTGCTCGCCGAGGAGATCGTGCCGGTCGCGGTTCCGCAGCGGCGCGGACCGGACCTCGTCGTGTCCGCCGACGACGGGATCCGGGAGGACAGCACGGTGGAGACGCTCGCCCGGCTGGCCCCCGCGTTCTCGCCCGAGGGCACGATCACGGCGGGCAGCTCGTCCCCGATCACCGACGGCGCCGCCGCGCTGGTCGTCGTGTCCCGCGGCTGGGCCCGCGAGCGGGGACTGCCCTGGCTCGCGGCCGTCGCCGAGCACGGGCAGGTCGCCGGACCGGACAACTCCCTCCACTCGCAGCCGTCGGCGGCGATCCTCCGGGCGCTCGGCCGCCGCGGTGCAGCGGTGTCCGACCTGGACCTGATCGAGATCAACGAGGCGTTCGCCTCCGTCGTCCTCCAGTCGGCGGACGACCTGGGCGTCGAGCCCGAAGCGGTCAACCTCGACGGCGGGGCGATCGCGCTCGGCCACCCGGTGGGCGCCTCCGGAGCACGGCTGGCCCTGCACCTGGCGCTGGCCCTCCGTCGCCGAGGCGGCGGGCTCGGCGTCGCCGCGCTCTGCGGCGGAGGCGGCCAGGGCGAGGCGCTGATCCTCGAGGGCTGACCGGCGGTCCGCCCCCAGGAGCGCGTCGGCGCCTCCGGCTACGCTCGCGGGATGAGCATCCTGAGCGCCGACGGCCTCGCCTTCGTCACCGAGCGCCACCTGGCCACCCTCTCCACCCCCGGCCGCCAGGGCCGCCTGCACGTGGTCGCAGTGGGCTTCACCTACGAGGACGGCGTCGTCCGCGTCATCACGTCCCGCGAGAGCCAGAAGGTGCTCAACGTCCGGCGGGGCGGCACCGCGACGGTCGGGCAGGTCGACGGCATCCGGTGGCTGAGCCTGGGCGGTCCGGCGACGATCGAGGAGGAGCCGGACGCCGTGCAGCACGCCGTCGAGCTCTACTCCCAGCGCTACCGCACCCCGCGCCCGAACCCCCTCCGCGTCGCGATCCGCATCGACGTCGACTTCGCCCTCGCCTCCTCCGGCCTGCGCGCGGAGTAGCCGGGTGGCCCGCAGCGACGCGCTGGGCGGGGGCGGCGCCGTCTCCTCCCTCCGCACCTACCGCTACGTCCGCCTCTCCCTGGTGGCGGCCGTGGTGCTCCTCACGGCCGGCCTCGTCCACCAGCTCGTCGTCGGAGGCCCGCTGCGCTCGATCAGCGCCTCGTACTACACCCCGGTCCGCTCCCTCTTCACCGGGGCGCTCTTCGCGGTCGGCGTCGCGCTGGTCGTCCTCGCCGGCAGGAGCGTGCGGCGCTTCCTCCTGCTACTGGCGGGCATGACGGCGCCGGTCATCGCGATCGTGCCGGTGCCCCTCGCCTCGGAGGAGCTGCAGCGCCTCCAGGCGGTGTGCCCGGCGGGAGGGGCGTCGTGCCTTCCCGCGACGGCCGCGGGTGAGGTCGCCGCCTCCCTGCCCGCCTACCTGGTCACGGCCGCGGCCGTCCTCGTCGCCTCCGTGATCCTGCTCGCCCTCGACCGGGTCCTCGACCGCTGGGCGCTCGTCCGCACCGCGATCGCCGCCGCCCTCCTGATCGCTCTGGCGGCCTGGAGCACGCTCCCGTCGTTCCTGCGGCTCGGCCACTACGCCGCCGCCGGCGTCTTCTTCCTCCTCATCGCCGTCACCGCGGGTCTGCACGCCGTCGCGGTGCGCGAGGAGGGAGCGAGCGGGCCGGGGACGCCGCGCTTCTACTCCCGCTGCTACGCCGTTCTCGCGGTGCTGATCGCCGCGGTCGATGCGGCGCTGGTGCTCCTGCTTCTCACGGGGCGGGGAGCGGACCTTCTCGGCGAGCAGTGGCTCCTGCTCGGCGAGGCCGTCGCGCTCGCCCTCTTCGGGGTCTTCTGGGTGCTGCAGACCGTCGAGAACTGGGATCGTCCCGACGTGCTGCTCGTCGCGCGGGGCTGAGGGGGCCGGTGACGGACGGCCCCCTCAGCCGCTCAGCGCTTGAGGGTGATCGAAGAGCTCCGCCCCAGGTTCCCTGCGGCGTCGGAGGCGTGCGCGACGATCGCGTACCGCCCGGCCGGGTAGGAGGAGGCCGAGACGGTCAGGCGCCACGTGCCGTCCGACGCCCTCGTCGCGTCGCCCAGCCGCGTGGCTCCGCTCCAGAAGCTCAGCTTCGTCGTGCCGACGTCGTCCTTGGCGGTGGCGACCAGGGTGACCGAGCCGCGCACCGTCGATCCGCTCGTCGGCGCGGTGATGACGGTCTTCGGAGCCGTGGTGTCGCGCGACGGCGCGGGCGAGCCTGCGGGTGCCGGAGCAGGAGCCGCGGTGGGCGCCGACGTGGGAGTCGGGGTCGGAGCCGGAGCCGGTTCGTCGCCGAGGCCCCAGGCCGTCCACAGCTCCTCCGCGATCATCGCCTGGCCGGCGACGTTCGGGTGGAAGTAGTCGACGTCCGTCGAGAGCTGATCGAGCGAGATCGGAGCCGCCGTGAGGGCGCCGCCGTCCCACACGCAGTCGTTCGCGGCGGACGCGCAGGCCGATTCGAGTGCCTCGTTGAAGTCGGCCTCCCGGTCCTCCGCCGCCGCGAGCGAGGCGGTGGAGGCCGAGCCGGTCAGCGGGGCTCCGGTCGTGGCGTCGACTCCGCGCTGGGTCCTGCAGACCCCGCCCCAGGCCCAGATCGCTGCGCCCGGCGTCGGCTTCACGGCTTCCCACTCCGACTCGATGTCCGGGACCGAGCCGACGAGCACCGTCGCCTCCGGCCACTCCTCGCCGATCGAGCGCAGGATCCGGGTCGCCGACGCCGCGAAGGAGGCCGCGGGCGTCATCGCGTAGCCGTCGCGGGAGTCGGGCGAGAGGCTCAGCGAGCAGAGGTCGTTGCCGCCGATCAGCAGCGTGACCACGTCCGGCTCCTCCCCGGCCGCGACCGCGGCGTCGATCCGCGACTCGACTCCGCTGATGACCGCGCCCGACTTCGCGTAGTTCACCGCGCGGACCGCCGTCCGCGGATCCGCCGCCGCCATCCGGCTCGCGATCGAGTCGACCGCGGGCGCCGATCCCGTCGCCCAGGAGTTCTCGACGCAATCGCGGTTCACCCCGCAGGTCGTCGCTGCCCGCGTGATCGAGTCGCCGAGCGCGAGCAGCGTCTGCGTCCCGGACGCCTGCGCCGGCGGTGCCGCCAGGAGCGCCGCCAGGAGCGCGATCGCCCCCGCGCCGACCCCTGCCGCTCTCCGCCGTGCCCTGTGTGCTGTGGTCCCCATGTCGTCCCGTCCCCTGGTCGTCCATCGTTCGAGTGCCTCGCGTGCTGCGAGAGCACGAGGGGCGAGCGTACGTCGCCGCGGATCCCCCGACGGACCGGAGGAGGGCGGCTCCCGTCCGGCGCGGCCCGGATGGGGGATACGCAGGACGCACGGAGGCGGGCGGCCCACAGCTTCGGGCACCCGATCGTCAGGACCTGCACGACCGGCCCGCGCGCTCTCCCGCCCGGAGAGCACGTGGACCGACGGCTCCTCCTCGATACTCTGAGGCGATGATCGGCCGTCGCCGTGGAGGGAAGAGGGATCAGCATGGACTACTCGAACGAGGACGATCTCAAGCAGAGGATCGGTATCGACTCCTGGAGGAATCTGTCGAAAGAGAAGTTCATCGCGTTCGCATCCGAGCTGCCGAACATGAGCGAGGAGCTCGCCCTGAAGGTCGTCGAGCAGTTCCCGGATTTCAAGAATCTCGTCCTCGACTCGTTCAGTGAAGTGCGAGATCAGGCGAGTTCAGCCGTTCGAGCCAACTGGAAGAGTCAGAAGAAGGTTCACAGGGCCTTCGCCGAGTACCGCGCCGTCCTGAACCGCGAACTGGATCGTGACACCCTGAGCGCGGCGGACCGCTACTCGGTCCTTCGGCTGTTCAAAGAAGCGATCGACGACGAAGCGCTGAAGGATTCGGAGCACAAGGCGTTCGTGCTCCGTGCACTGGGCATCGTCGCGATGGTCGCAGTCGCCGGAGTCTCGACGGGAGTCGCCGTCCTCGGCGGTCGAGCCAGGATCGGCGGAGACGCCTAGTACCGAGTGCCGATCGGACGGACCACTCCTCCGCCGACGAGCGCGTCGAGGCCGCGAGGCGGTCGACCCGCCGAACAGGCGAGGTTCCCGAGCGGGCGGCCGGCACAAAGCAGAAGGCCCGCTCTCTCGAGCGGGCCTTCCGTTGTGGTGGATCCGAGGGGATTCGAACCCCTGACCTCTTCATTGCGAACGAAGCGCGCTACCAACTGCGCCACGGACCCGTGCCTTCCGAGCCGTCACCGGCCCGAACAACTCGTCCACACTAGCACGGACGAGCAGGCGCCTCGCACTCGCGTCAGGCCCCGCGGCGGCGCTGCAACGCCTGGTCGAGGTCGATCGCGTCGACGCCGTCCACGACGCCCATCGCGGCGAAGCGGGAGGAGGGACGCGGCGCCTCGGGAGCGGGAGCGGCAGCACGCGGGACGCGCAGCGGCGCCACCTCGGGAGCGGTCGCGGCGGCGCGCTGGGCGAGCTCCGCCTCCGCCGCGGCGGTGCGCAGGCGCTCCACGGCGTCGATCGACGCCATCGCGGAGGCGGCCACCGTGCCCCGGGAGAGGTAGAGCGGCTTGGGGAGCGGCTGCGGCGTCCAGCTCGCACGGTCCTCGGCGAGCTCCTCGGAGGCGTCGTCCGCCGCCTCCTCGGCGAGCTCGGCCTCGAAGACCTCGGCGCGCCGGCGCTCGGTCGCGGCGGCCGTCGTCGCGGTCGCGACCGGAGCGGCGGCGCGGCGGCGACCCGGCGCCAGCAGGATCAGCGTGCCGAGCCCCGCGACGGCGAGGAGCAGGCCGACGAGCGGCACCGCGCCCGTACCGCCGAAGGGCAGCATCACGAGCCCGACCAGCGCGGCGACCGCGCCGACCAGCACGGCCAGCGCGGCGCCCTGGCGCCATCGCAGGACCGAGGGCCCCGACCGCGTGCTCCGCCGTGCGCTCGCGGTCGCCCGTCGCAGCGCGTCGCGCGCCGCCTTCTCCGCCTGTGCCAGCTCCATCGCCTGTGCCTTCTCTTCGGCTCGTCGTCGTGTCTCGGTCACCCGGAGCCGGCGCTGCTGCAGCGCCACCTCGCGGGCCGTCGCCTCCGCACGCACGTGCTCGGGCACTTCCGCGGTCTCGGCGAGGATCCGCAGCGTCTGCTGCAGCCTCACCGCGTTGCGCTCGGTCGCGTTGTACGACCGCCTGCGCATCCACGTGGGGATCAGGTAGGCGACCCACAGAACGGCGGCGAGCGCCCAGACGACGCCCCCGCCCAGCCAGTCGCTACTCATGCGGACAACGCTAGGAGCACCGGGCACTCCCGTCCGTCATTACGGGTAGGTGTGTCCGTGCGGATCGCGGATCAGCCGGGGCCCCGTCGGAGGGACACCGGCGCCGTCGGAGGGTCCGGAGAGACCCGAGCGGCGCGAGGCGCGGAGGTCCGCGTCGGTCGGCACGCCGACCTCCGACGGGACCTGCCCGTCGAGGTAGCGGCGGAGCACGCCGCGGGGCACCTCCTCCGCCACGAGGGCGAAGCAGAAGTGGTCGCGCCAGTCGCCGTTGATGTGGATGAAGCGCCGCCGCAGGCCCTCGTAGCGGAAGCCGAGCTTCTCGACCACGCGCAGGCTCGGCCGGTTCTCCGGGCGGATGCAGATCTCGATCCGGTGCAGGCCCAGGTCGAGGAAGGCGTGGTCGGCCGCGAGGGCCACGGCGATCGGAGTGATCCCCCGCCCGGCGTAGCGCTCGGACACCCAGTAGCCGATCGACCCGGAGGAGAGCGAGCCGTACCCGATGTTCGAGATGTTGAGCTGCCCGGCGAGCTCGCCGTCCCAGTCGATGAGGAACGGCACTCCCCCGCCGGCCCGCGCGTTCTGCTGCAGCGAGCGGATGCTGGCGCGCACGTCGAACGCGGCGCCTCCACGGGGGTCGGACGCCTCCCACTGGCGCAGCCAGGACCGGTTCGCGATCAGCTCCCGCTCGAGAGGGCGGGCGTCGCGCACGCGGATGGGGCGGACGGTGACACGACCCTCGGTGAGCGTCGGGATCGGGAGCGGCATGATGCGACCCTACTGCTCCGCCGCACTGCGGGAGGGGGACTGGACTCCGCGGCGTTCCATGCCCTCGGGGAACGGAGGAACGGACGGGATCCCGTGCCGCAGCAGGGGTCCCGTCCGTTCCGGAGGCGCGCTCGCCGGGGCTCAGAGGCCGGCGACGAAGTCCTTCAGCCAGGGCTTGAGGTCCTTGCCGAGGTCGTCGCGGTCGGAGGCGAGCTGCACGATGGCCTTGATGTAGTCGAGCTTGTCGCCGGTGTCGTAGCGGCGGCCGCGGAACACGACGCCGTAGACGCCGCCGAACTCGGCCGGGTCCTGCGCCATGCGCTCCAGCGCGTCGGTCAGCTGGATCTCGCCGCCCTTGCCCGGAGCGGTGTGCTCGAGCACACCGAACACGTCGGGCTTCAGCACGTAGCGGCCGATGATCGCGAGGTTCGAGGGGGCGTCCTCCTTGGAGGGCTTCTCGACCAGGCCGGTGATCCGCACCACGTCGTCCTCGTCGGTCGCCTCGACCGCGGCGCAGCCGTAGAGGTGGATCTGGTCGGGGTCGACCTCGAGCAGCGCGACCACCGTGGTGTCGCGCTGCTCGGCGACGTCGATCATGCGCGAGAGCAGCGGGTCGCGGGCGTCGATCAGGTCGTCGCCGAGGAGCACGGCGAAGGGCTCGTCACCGACGTGGCGCTGCGCGCGGGAGACCGCGTGGCCGAGGCCCTTCGGCTCGCCCTGACGGACGAAGTGCACGTCGGCGAGGTCGCTGGCGTACTTGACGTGCTCGAGCTTCTTGTCGTCCTTCTTCTGGGACAGGTTCTGCTCGAGCTCGGGCACCGAGTCGAAGTGGTTGGCGAGCGCGTTCTTGTTGCGCCCGATGATCACGAGCACGTCCTGGAGGCCGGCGTCCGCCGCCTCCTCGACCACGTACTGGATCGCCGGCTTGTCGACGACCGGCAGCATCTCCTTGGGGATGGCCTTCGTCGCCGGCAGGAAGCGGGTGCCGAGACCTGCGGCGGGGATGACTGCTTTGCGGATTCGAGTGCCCATGGGGCGCCATCCTAGCGGCGGGGGAAGTCGCGGGAGTTTCGCGCCAGGACCGGCGACGGAAGGCGCCGGACCCCGTTCCGGGGCGGTCCGGGACGAGCGTCCCTCAGGGTCGTCCGCGCGGAGGCCGGCGCGGGGCCCGGTTCTAGACTGAGCGCATGCCAGCCGACATCACGCACGAGAAGCGGGCGCTGCGCGCCGAGCTGCGCGAGCGCCGCCGCACGCAGACCTCGACCGCTCGCGAGCAGGCCGCGGAGCAGATCACCACCCACCTGATCGAGCTCGCCACCCGCGTGGGGGCCCGCTCCCTCGCGTGCTACCTCTCCGCTCCGGACGAGCCGAGCACCCGGCCGTTCCTGGGCTGGGCCGAGAGCCACGGCATCCGCGTCCTCTTCCCCGTCTCACGCCAGGACGGCCTGCTCGACTGGGCGGTCGGCGACGGCCACACCGAGACCCAGGGCCTGTTCGGCATGCCCGAGCCCGTCGGGCAGCTGCTCGGCCCCATCGCGATCAACGACGTCGACCTCATCGTCGTCCCGGCCGCCACCGTCGACCGGCAGGGGATGCGGATGGGCTGGGGGCGCGGCTACTTCGACAAGACCCTCGGCTCGATGGAGAAGTGCCCTCCGGTCTACGCCGTCGTCTTCGACAGCGAGCTCGTCGACCGGGTGCCCAGCGAGGTCCACGACCAGGCCGTCGACGGAGTCGTCACTCCCTCCGGCATCGTCGACCTGCGCCACTGACCCCGTCCTCCTTCTCCCCCACCCGCCTCCGAGGAGCCCTCTGTGCCCACCTACTCCTACCGCTGCACGCAGTGCGGCAACGCCTTCGACATCCAGCAGAAGTTCACCGACGACACGCTCACCGAGTGCCCGAGCTGCCAGGGGGCGCTGCGCAAGGTGTTCAGCGCGGTCGGCGTGACCTTCAACGGCTCGGGCTTCTACCGCACCGACTCCCGCTCCGGCGGGAAGTCGAGCGAGGGCGGCTCCTCCTCCTCCTCCTCGGGATCCGGCTCGTCCGGCTCGGGCTCGTCCGGCTCCGGCTCATCCGACTCGTCGTCGGGCTCCTCGGGATCGGGCGGCTCCTCCTCGGGATCCTCCGGGTCGTCGGGCTCGGGCGGCTCGGGCGGCTCCTCGTCCGGTTCGGGGTCCTCGGGCTCCGGATCGTCCTCCTCCTCGTCGTCCTCGGGCTCCTCCGGGTCCTCCTCCTCGGGCTCCTCCTCAGGGAGCTGAACCGCCACTCACCGCTCACGGCAGAAACGGAACGATCATGATCAACGGCTTCAAGGAGTTCATCCTCCGCGGCAACGTCATCGACCTGGCTGTCGCCGTGGTCATCGGCGCCGCCTTCACGACCATCGTCAACGCGATCGTGACGGGGATCTTCAACCCGCTCATCGGCGTGATCTTCGACGCCTCCTCCCTCGAGACCCTGAACTGGGTCATCCGGCCGGGAGAGAACGGCGAGGACCCGACCGTCATCGCCTACGGCTCGGTCGTCTCGGCCCTGATCCAGTTCGTGATCGTCGCCTTCGTCCTCTACTTCGCGTTCGTCCTGCCGATCAACCACCTCAAGAACGCCGCCTTCGCCAAGAAGGCCGCCGACGCCCCCGCCGCGGAGGACAAGGCCCCCACCGAGCTCGAGCTCCTCGCCGACATCCGCGACCTGCTCGCCAACAACGGCACCGCCACCACCGCGAACTCCGGCAAGCACGTCGACTGAGTCGCTCTGTCTTCTTCCGCCGGAGGCGGAAGAAGACCGCGGTCGGCTTCACGATGGGGGAACGCTTCGCAGAGCGTTGTGCGAACGATGCGTCCGAAACACCGGCACGCGTTTCGGACGGCACCTGCACCTTCGGGAGGTCGCCGAACGGGACCTTCGGCGTCTCCGACGGGGACTGATCGGCCCTGTCTCCACGCGCTCCTCGGATACCGCCGGGCACCGGGCGGGAAGCGGTCGGCCAGCGGGCACCGGGCGGACGCGGTCGTCAGCGGCACCGGACGGGATGCGGTCGGCCACCGTCGACGGGTCCGACGTGGGCGCCCGCCAGACGTCGGCGCGACGTGGTCGCTCGTCGAGCAGGGGCGGGCCGGGGTGAGGTCCGGGATCGTCGACGGAACCTGCGTCGACTCGCGGACCGTCAGCCGGCGCGGGTGGAATCAGTAGTGCGGGGGGACGTCCTGGCGCAGGCGCGCGTCGTTCGGGCCGGTGTCGGGGCGCGCGGGCGGTGCGGAGGGGTCGGCGATCGGCGCGTCGTGCGGGGACGGATCGGTGCCGGGCTTCGCGGGGAGCGTCGCCCGCCGGCCGCCGCGGGTGCGCCGCAACGGGCGGTCGGCACCCGCGGGGGCGTCGGGATCCGGCGCCACGATCAGTCGTGCGGCAGCGGCTCGACGGGCTGCGTCTCCCCCGACGCCGGAGCGGCGGCGGCGGCAGGAGCGGCAGGAGTGGCAGGAGCAGGAGCCTCGCCGGCGGCGGGAGCAGGGGTCTGCTCCTCCCCCGCGGTCGCACCGACCAGCCCGGCCACCCGCGCGGCCACGGCCTCGGGGTCGGCGAACAGCTCGAAGTTGTGCACCCGCAGGTAGTGCCAGCCCAGCCGCCGCAGCAGCTCCGGACGCAGGCGCAGCGACACGCGCAGGCTCTGCGTGCTCACGTCGCGGTCGGTCTCGACCACCACGGCACGGGTCCCGTGCGCGGCGACGAGGGCCAGCTTGCCCTTGTGCCCGATGTTGACCCGGAGTCCGCGGCGCTCGAGGCGCGCGGCGAGATCCACCAGCATCGGCTCCGAGTAGTCGTCGCGGTCGCTCGGCTGGACGCGGTCCTCCGCCTCCTGCAGCACCTGCGCGAGCGCGACCATGCCGTATCGCATGCGCGACTCGTCGATGTCGCCCGGGCGGAAGCACGAGACGATGTCCATCGAGCGGCGGGCACGGGTCATCCCGACCGCCAGCAGGCGCTCTCCGCCCGGCTCCGCGAGAGCGCCGAAGTTCGACAGCAGGCGGCCGTGGGGCGTCCGGCCGTAGCCGATCGAGAAGATGACGCGGTCGCGGCTCTGCGCGACCGACTGCTCCAGCGTCACGACGGCGAAGGGCTCGGGCCGGTCGCCGAGGATGAAGTCGCTCAGGTCGGTGCGCTTGGCGAAGGCCGTCAGCACCGCCTGCTGCACCCGCACGGCGTGGCGAGGGCTCGCAGTGATGACCATCAGCGACTCGCGCGGACGGATCACCGCGTGCTCGAGCACCAGCTCGACCACCTTCGCGACCTCGGCGTCGACGGACTCGACGGCTCCGGAGTCGTTCTCGGGCATGCCGTGCCCGCTCGCGATGTAGTGGAAGCGGAGCGAGTCGTGTCCGAGGAACGAGCCGGCCCAGGGCAGGGAGTCGATGCGGCCGCCGTAGAAGCGGCGGTTGACCAGCTCGGCCAGGTCCTCGCCGCCCGCGCGGTAGCTGCGGGTGAGCGTGACGGTGTTGAGCAGCTCGCCGAGTCGGGCGAGCGCCGACTGGGCGTGCAGCGCCTCCACGTCGGTCCGCGAGGCGGTGGAGCCGAACTCCGGCGTCTCGTCGACGCGCAGGCCGAAGGGAGTGGGGGTCTGCGTGACCGGGTCGCCGAACGCGACGACCTGCTTGGCCCGGCGGATCGCTCCGACGTTCTCGGCCAGCGTGGTCGCCCCGGCGTCGACGAGGAACACCGCGTCGAAGGTCGTCTCGGTGCCGATGCGGTGCACCTCGTACGGCGAGGCGAGCCAGGCCGGAGCGAGCACGCGCGAGAGGTGCGGGGCGGCCTTCTGCAGCTCCTGAGGGGTCGTCGCCGCCTCGGTGCGCAGCAGCGCGCGCAGCGCATCGCGCTCCTGCGGCCAGTCGACGAGCCCGATCTTCCAGGTCTCGGAGAGCTTCCAGGCCAGCAGCTCGGCGCTCGAG
>NZ_PSUC01000010.1:0-56032 GCF_002931635.1 Rathayibacter sp. AY2B7
CATGGACGCCTCCGTCGACTACATCGAGGCCAACCGCGACGCGCTCCTGAGCAACCAGGTCGCCATCTTCGAGCGCGACGAGGGGGACGGGGAACAGGAACGGAGAGGGACCGGGCGGCGGGCGCCCGATCCCTCCCCGAGGCGGAGGCTAGGCCTCCTGGTCCTCCCGGCGACGGCTGCGGGCGATCAGGAGCGAGCCGAGGCCGAGGGCGACAGCACCTCCCGAGAGCAGCAGCCAGGAGCCGGTCTCCACTCCGGTGGAGGGGAGACCGCCGGGGCCGGTCGGTGCGGTGATCGGCGCGGCCGTGGCGGTCGGTCCGGCCGTCGGCACGACGGTGGGCTCCGGGGTCGACGTGGGCTCGGGGCTCGCGGTCGGCTCGGGCGTCACGGTCGGCTCAGGCGTCGCCGTCGGCTCGGGGGTCGCGGTCGGCTCCGGTGAGCCGGTCGGCTCAGGCGTCGCCGTGGGCTCGGGAGTCGCGGTCGGCTCCGGCGAGCCGGTCGGCTCCGGCGTCGGCGTGGGCTCCGAAGTCCCCGGCAGCTCGACGGCGGCGCCCTCCGGCGCCACGGCGAGCAGCGCCCGGGCGACGTCGCTGAACGCTCCGACCGGGTGGTTGCGGAACACCGGCGAGGTGCCGAAGAGGAAGCCCTCGGTGCCCGACTCCGTCGAGAACGAGACGGCCGAGGCCTGCCCGGCCGCGTCGCTCCGGGACTGACCCTCGGAGTCGACCCAGTGCCCGGCGACGAACGTGCCGTCCTCCGAGTAGCTCTGCTCGACCGCGACCGACTCGTCGAAACCGGCGAACCACAGTGCCGGCGAGACGAACGCGGTGTCCTGCGGATAGTCGCCGAGGACTCCGCCGGCGGGCGTCTCGACCGAGACGACGCCGTTGGAGCCGCTGGTGCCGGTCTGCGCGGTCAGCTCGGCCAGGCCGAAGTCGGACACGAAGGCCGCTCCAGCGCCACCGCGGCCGACGACGTCGCCGCCCGCCGCGAGGAACTCCTCGACCACGGTGCGGCCCGCGGCCTGCTCCGGGGTGAAGGAGAGAGCGCGTCCCACGTAGAGCACGTCGGCGCCCTCGAGGGTCGCGGTGCCCGCGGTGAGCGCGGCCGCGTCGACGGCGACCGCGTCGGCGAAGCCGAGCTTGGCCAGCGCGTCGCGGTCCTCGTTCGTGCCGGAGTAGGCGACGCAGAGGGCGTCGAGCGCCTTCCCGTCCTCGGCGCGCACGCGATCGGCGGTGGTCGCCGTGAAGTCGACGCCGAAGACGGCGGCGGCTCCCTCGGCGGCCGCGAGCCCGGCGGCGTCGGCACGCAGGGCGATGGTGCCGTCCTCGAACTGCTCGAGGGCGACGCCGTCGGCCAGCAGCGCGTTGACGGCCTGGTACTCCAGGACGCCGCGCGGCTCGAAGGCGAGGTAGTCGGCGTCTGCCTGGACGGAGCCGATCGGAGCGACGGCGGTGACCGGCTCCAGGCCGACGGCCGGGAGGGCGTCGGTGGTGGAGCCGATCGCCTGCACGTCGGCGCCCCAGAGGAGCGAGAGGCTCCAGGCCGAGACGTCGTACATCTCGGGCACGCGGCTCGAGATGTCGCTGCCGTCGGCGAGGAGGACGTTGGCGAGGCCGCGGACCGACTGGTGCATGTCGACCAGGTAGGTGCCCGCGGGGTAGGAGACTCCTTCGACGCTCGTGGCGGCCGTGGTCCGCGACACCTCGACGCCGTGGGCGAGCAGCTGCGCGACGAGGGTCTCGGCGTCCGAGACGGAGCGCTGCGTGCCGTCGACGGGGATGACGTAGGCGCGCGGGTACTCGGTCGTGTAGACGTCGGTCTCGTCCCAGATCTCGGTCCACTCGGTCGGCACGCCCGCGGGCAGGTCGGCCGCGGAGACGTCGGCGGGGATCTCGACGGCGGGGGCGCCGGTGACGCCGCGCTCGAAGATGGCGACCTGGTTGCTCAGGAGCGCGTCGCGGTTGGCCTCGATGTAGTCGACGGAGGCGTCCATGACGATCCCGGCGACCTCGACGTCGATGTCCGCGTTGGCCTGGCCCTGGGCGATCTCCTCCGGAGTGCTGTTGGCCGTGCGGCCGAGCGGAAGCTCCACCGTGTTGGTGATCGCGCCCTGGAAGGCGACGTACTGCGGGGCGAAGATGGGGGGCCAGTCGTCCCAGCCCGCGCGGATGTCGCGGTAGGGGATGAGGATCTTCCCGGTGTTGTCCGTGGTGGCGCTGCCGTCCTCGGCGAGGTAGGTGTTGCCGGGCACGTCGGCCTCGACGACGCGGCGCTCGATCTCGAGCGCGGTCGCGTAGGCGTGCGGGAGGAAGAGGTCGTACTCGTAGTTCTCGCCGTGCGGCGGGCCGCAGGGCTCGACCTGGAGGATCCCGGTGTAGCCGTGGATGTCGATGAAGTACGTGGGCTGGAGCACGCTCGAGAGGTCGCGGATCACGGCCGCCTCGCTGGTGGCTCCGGTGATCATGTCGCGGTTCGGGTCGTAGCCCGCGGCGACGGCGCGCTGGCCGAGGGCGCGGCCGTCGGGGTTGTTGGTGACGGTGAAGTAGAGGCGGTTGCCCTCGAGCAGCGCCTCGGTCTCCGCGTCCTCGGCGGTGGCGACGCCCTCGATGTACTCGAGGATCGCGTCGCTGCCCTCCCACTCGTTGCCGTGGATGTTGCCGTTGAACCAGACCGGCACCTTGTAGCCGTCCATCAGCTCGGCGTCGGCGGCTGCGGCGGCGGGCTCGTACTTGAGCCGGTCGCGCCACTCGGCCTGCTGCGCCGTCTCGGCCTCGGTCTCGGGGGCGGTGACGGTGACCAGGTAGATGTCGCGGCCGAGGCCGGACTTCCCGACCACCTGGGTCGAGACCCGGTCGGAGCGGGCGGCGAGCGCGTTCAGCTGCGGCGCGATGGCGTCGTAGGGGGTGACTCCGCGCAGGAGCGAGGCGTCGGTCGGGTCGACGGGCACCTCGGTCAGCGGGGTCTGCTGCGGATAGCTGGTCGGCACCGCGATCGGAGCGGACGGCGGACGCACGATGTCCACGCGGGTGTAGTCGGCGGGTGCTGTCGTCGTGGCGGTCGCCGGCGGGGCGACCAGGAGGCCGCCGGCGGCGAGCGCGAGCGCGGCGCATCCGGAGGCGAGGGCGGTTCGAGATCTCAAGCGGAGTTCTTCCCTTGTCGAGGCGTGACGGAACGGATCGGGCCCCCGTCGGCGTCTGGATCTCCGAATCGGATGTGAACCCTCTCAGGAAGATAGAGGCTCCATGTTTCCGTCACGTGTCGGCCGGGTCACCTCCGCGAGATGCCTCTTCGGTACGCCTGGCCCGGCGACTCGAGTACCCGAGTGGCATCCGGCGGAAGGAGGAGGGAGGGCCCGGTCAGAGGAAGAGGGAGAGGACGAGCGTGGCGCCGAGCGCGAGGACGGAGGCGAGGGAGACGCCGACGGTCACGGACTTGAGGGCGCCGCGGACCGACTGGCCGAGGAAGCTCTGCAGCAGCCAGAAGGTGTTCGAGGTGACGTGGATGCAGAACAGCGCGCCGGAGCCCGCGGCGAGCGCGATCAGCAGAGGGTCGAGGCCGAGTGTCGCGGCGACCGGCGCGACGACTCCGGCCGCCGTGATCGCCGAGAGCGTGACCGAGCCGACCGCGATGTGCAGCACGGCCGCCATCACCCAGACGAGCAGCAGCGGCGCGGTCGCCGAGGTCGAGAAGTAGCCCTTCAGGATCTCGCCGAGGTCGCCCTGCGCGATCACCGCGGCGAGCGCCCCGCCGACGCCGGTGAGCAGGAAGATCTGCCCGCCGTCCTGGAAGCCCTTGGCGACGGCCTTCTCCATCCGCGCGGTTCCCACGGTGGACCGGCCGACCACTCCGGTGCCGATCACGGCGAGGAGGAGCGCGATGACGGGGTTCCCGAGGAACTGCAGCACCGGCAGCTCGATCCCGGAGACGGTGAGCACCGCCTGCGCGGCGATGAGCAGGAGGGCGAGGAGCATGGGCGCGAAGAGGAGCAGGAGCGGGCGCTCGCGGGCGGCGTGGGCGTCCTGCGCCTCGGCGGGACCCGCCGCGTCCTCGATGGACGAGCCGGACGAGCCGCCCGATGCCGCTCCGGCTCCGCTCGAGGACGCCCCGCCGCTCCCCCGCGCGCCGAACGACGGCAGCCGTCCGCCGTCCGCGGCCGACGCCGCCCCCACCGTCGCGAGCCCGGTCGTGTCGTCGCGCACGACCAGCTGCTCGTCGCGCGCCGGGTCCCAGAAGCCGAGGCGGAACGCGAGCGACATCAGCAGGATCGTGACCACGACCGTCGGCGCCACCACCGCGAACCCGCCGAGCATCATCACGCCCAGCGGCACTCCGAGCAGCCCCGCGAGCGCGACCGCGGCGAAGCCGGGCACCATCATCACGATGCCCGTCTCGAGCCCGACGGCGAAGGTCACGGCGACGATGCCGGTGCCCGCGCGCCCCAGCCGCGGCGCGATCCGGCGCGCGAGCGGGGCCGCGATCACGATCAGCGCGTCGACGAAGATCGTCTGCAGGTACGTGGCGAAGGACAGGCCCAGCGCGTAGGGGATCCCGCGGCGGCCGAAGACGCGCAGCAGGCCCTCGACGAGCCGGACGACGGCGCCCATCTCGTTGAGCATCGCGCCGATGAGCACGCCCCAGCCGATCAGGAGGCCAGCCTCCATCATCACCTCGCCGAAGCCGGTGGTCATCGTGGAGACGGTGTCGACGGGGCCGAGCCCGGTGAGCAGGCCGATCGCGGCGGCTCCCACGGCCAGCGCCAGCACCGGGTTGAACCGGAACCGCACGATCGCGACGACCACCACGACGATCACGAGGGCGACGACGCCCAGGGTGTACCACTCGGGCATGACGTCCTCCTCCGCCCGCGACTGCGCGTGCCGTCACACCCTAGGGGACCGCCGCGCACCCCCTCGCCCCCGCCGGGCACGGGGCCCTAGCGTGGTCGCATGGCACTGACGCTCCCCGAGCCCCGACTCCCCTCCCTCCTCGACTCCCCCGTCCTGCGCTGGGGGGTGATCGCGCCCGGCTCGATCGCCGGCTCGTTCGTCGAGGCGCTCCAGAAGCACACCCGGCAGCGCGTGGTCTCGGTCGGCTCCCGCTCGCTCGAGCGCGCGGAGCGGTTCGCGAGCCGGTTCGGGATCGAGCGGGCCTCGGCCGGCTACGAGGCCGTGGTCGAGGATCCGGAGGTCGACGTGGTCTACATCGCCTCCCCGCACTCGGAGCACGCGCGCCAGGCGCTGCTCGCCATCGCCGCGGGCAAGCACATCCTGGTCGAGAAGCCGTTCGCGCCGACCCCGGGCGAGGCCGAGATGATCGTGCACGCCGCGCGCGACGCCGGAGTCTTCGCGATGGAGGCGATGTGGATGCGCTACCTGCCGCACATGGACGTCGTGCGGCAGCTGCTCGCCGACGGGGCGGTCGGCGCGCCGGCCGTCGTCTCGGCCGACTTCGGCGCCGCCTTCGACTTCGACCCCTCCAGCCGGATCTTCGACCCGGCGCTCGCGGGGGGCGGCCTGCTGGACGTCGGCGTCTACGCCTCCTCCTTCGTCTCGATGGTGGCCGGCACCCCGCAGAGCACCGTCGTCGCCGGCAGCATGAGCTCGACCGGCGTCGACGCGACCGCGACGATCGTCGGCAGCCACGCGCACGGGGTGCAGTCGGTGGCCACCTCGACAGTGCTGGCCGACACCCGCCACGCGGCGAGCGTCGCGGGGCGGGCGGGGCGGATCGACGTGCACCCGTCGTTCTGGAGGCCGGGCGGCGTGACGCTCACCCGCGGCTCCGAGAGCGGGTCGTGGATCGACGAGACGCCGCTCCAGGGCGGCGAGGGCCTCGCCTGGGAGGCGCTGCACGTCGCGCAGTACGTGACGGAGGGGCGCACCGAGTCGCCGCTGCACCCGCTCGACGAGGTGGTCGCCGTGGTGCGGACCCTCGACGACGCGCGCCGCCGACTGGGCGTCTCGGTCTAGGGCGGGCGGCGGGAGACCGCCGTCCCTGCCCTCAGCCCGCCGGCAGCTCGACGCGGAAGCTCGTCCGCCCCGGCTCGGACGCGACGAGGACGCGCCCGCCGTGGGCGTCGACGACCGCCGCCACGATCGCCAGCCCCAGCCCCGTCGATCCGGTCGTGCGCGCTCGGGAGGAGTCGCCGCGGGCGAAGCGCTCGAACAGCACCGGTACCAGCTCCGGCGCGATGCCCGGGCCGGAGTCGGTGACCGTGACGACCGCGATCGGCCGCCCCTCCGACACCTCCTCGGCGAGCGCCGCCACGACCCGGGTGCCGGGGGGCGTGTGCACGGTCGCGTTCCGCAGCAGATTGGCGACCACCTGGTGCAGCCGGAAGCCGTCGCCGCGGATCTCGATCGGCTCCTCGGGGAGCTCGAGGTCCCATTCGTGGTCGGGCCCCGCGGCGTGCGCGTCCGAGAGCGCCTCGATCACGAGCAGCGTCAGGTCGACGGGCTCCTTCTCGAGGTCGCGGCCCTCGTCGAGGCGGGCGAGCAGGAGGAGGTCCTCGACCAGCGAGGTCATCCGGGTGGCGGCGGACTCGATCCGATCGAGGGAGTAGGCCGCCGACTCCGGCAGCTCGGTCCCGCCGCGCCGGGGCAGCTCCGCGTAGCCGCGGATCGCCGCGAGGGGGGTCCGCAGCTCGTGCGAGGCGTCGGCGACGAACTGCCGCACCTTGTCCTCGCTCGCCTGCCGCGACTCCAGGGCACCGGTGACGTGGTCGAGCATGCGGTTGAAGGCGGCGCCGACGCGGCCGACCTCGGTGCGGGTGTCGGCGTCCTCCTCCGGGACCCGCTCGACCAGCTCGACGGCGCCGCGGTCCAGCGGCAGCTCGGCCACGCGGGTCGCCGTCGCCTCCACCCGCTCCAGGGGCCGCAGGGCCACGCGGATGATCGCGGTGGCGACGAGGGCGACCAGCAGCATCGCCAGCAGCACCACCACGACGACCACCCAGGTGAGGGAGGCGAGCGTCTCGGCGACCTCGCCCAGGGGGACGCCGACGACGACGACGGAGCCCTCGACCGCCGCCGCGCGCACGCGGTAGGTCCCGAGGCTCCCGGGCAGCTCGATGGTCGCCTCCTCGCCCCCCGCGGCGACGGCCGCCGCGAGCACCGAGTCGGCCGGGTCCGAGAACTGCCGGCAGACCCCGTCGGCGTCGACGTAGGCGCCGATGAAGGAGCCGTCCGAGCCCTGGACGGCGGTGATGGTGCTGAGGTTCTGGCTCGGGCCGCCGCCGAAGGATCCGCTGGGGCAGGTCGTGGCCTGCTCGATCGCGCTCGACCCGCCGAAGCGGCTCGGCCCGTCGAAGTCCTGGAGGCGCGTGACCGATTGGCTGAGCGACGCGTCCGTGCTGCCGTAGAGGATCGAGCGCGCGGAGAGCACGCTGACCGCTCCCACGACGCCCGCCGTCACCGCGACGAGCGCGACCACGGCGACGACCATCCGCCGCCGCAGAGTCCACGGCGCGCGCCGGCCCCGGCGGGAGCTGCGGAGGGCGGAGCGGGTCGCGAAGTCGCCGAGCGACGGGCGGCCGGTGCGGCTCACTGGTCGGCGGGCTTCAGGAGGTAGCCGGCGCCGCGCACGGTGTGGATCATCGGCGATCGGCCGGCGTCGATCTTCTTGCGCAGGTACGAGATGTAGATCTCGACCACGCTCGACTTGCCGCCGAAGTCGTACGACCAGACCCGGTCGAGGATCTGGGCCTTGCTGAGCACGCGGCGCGGATTGCGCATCAGGAAGCGCAGCAGCTCGAACTCGGTGGCGGTCAGCTCGATCTCGTCGCCGCCCCGGCGGACCTCGTGGCTGTCCTCGTTCAGCACGAGGTCCCCCACGACGACCTCGGGGTCGTCCGCGTCGTTGGCGAGCAGGGTGCTGCGGCGGATGAGACCGCGCATCCGGGCGACCAGCTCCTCGAGGGAGAAGGGCTTGGTGACGTAGTCGTCGCCGCCGGCGGTGAGCCCGGCGATCCGGTCGTCGAGCGCGTCCTTCGCGGTGAGGAAGAGGACCGGGGTCTCGCTGCCGTCCGCGCGGACCCGCTGCAGGACCTGGAGGCCGTCGATGTCGGGGAGCATCACGTCGAGCACGATCACGTCGGGCCGGAACTCGCGGGTGATCGTGATCGCGGCGCGGCCCTCGGCGGCGGTGCGCACCTCCCAGCCCTCGTAGCGCAGCGCCATCTGGAGCAGATCGGTGAGGGTGCTCTCGTCGTCGACGACGAGGACGCGGATCGGCGTCCCGTCGGCCCGCTTGAGGCGGGTGCGCTGCGCGGGGGCGAGGTGCTTCGAGGGGGCCGGGGTGCTCATGACTCCAGTATCGGGAGTTCCCTATGGATCGGCTATGACCGGCCGATGCCGTCGCTGTGCGCTCCCGATGCGTCCTCCGCGGGATCGGCGTCGAGCTCCTCCGGAGCGATCGCCGCGGTGCGCGCATAGCCGCGGACCCGCCGGTCGATGAAGGTCGCCGCCCAGAGCAGGACGCCGATCACGAGCAGCACCCCCGCGATCCCGTACTGGGCCGTGTCGCGTCCCGAGGTGATCGGCAGCACCAGGTAGACGCAGGCGATCGTGCCCAGCACCGGCAGCACGGTGGGGGTCCGGAAGTGACGGTGCTCGACCGGCTGCCGCCGCAGGACCAGCACGGAGACGTTGACGACGGCGAAGACCGCCAGCAGGAGGAGCGACGTGGTCCCGCCCAGGAGCACCGCGATGGGGTCGGAGGGGTCGCGCGACACGTAGGCGGTGAGGAGCAGGGCGATCACCGTCGTGAAGAGGATCGCGGCCCACGGCGTGCGCCGTCCGCGCAGCACGTTCTGCAGGAACGGTGGCAGCACGCCCTGGCGGCTCATCCCGTAGAGCAGGCGGCTGGCCATCATCATGTTGATCAGCGCGCTGTTGGCCACGGCGAAGAGCGAGATGAAGGGCAGGAGCGTCGAGATCGGGAAGTCGGGCGCCGCGGCCTCGACGACCGTGACGAGCGGAGTGTCGTTGCCGGCCAGCTCCCCCACGGGGACGATCGCGACGGCGAGCGTGGATACGAGCACGTAGACCACGGCGGTGATGCCGAGACCCGTGAGCATCACGCGCGGGAAGATGCGGCTGGGCTCCTTCGTCTCCTCCGCCATGTTCACGGAGTCCTCGAATCCGACCATCGCGAAGAACGCCAGCGAGGTCGCGGTGCTCACCGCGAGCAGCAGCGACTTGTCCTCCGGTGCCTCGAACGCGACCACCCGGGAGAAGTCGGCCTGCCCGCCGAACACCGCGAAGAAGCACACGAAGATCACCAGCAGCAGGCCCGAGAGCTCGATCAGGGTGAGCACCACGTTCAGCCCGACGCTCTCGGCGACACCGCGCAGGTTCACCAGGGCGATGCAGACCATGAACACCAGCGCGATGCTCAGCCGCGTCCCCGCGCCGTCCCCGAGCCCGAAGCCGATCGCGAAGTTGCTCGCGAAGGCGCCCGAGGCGGCGGAGGCCGAGGTGATGCCGCTCGCCATCACGGTGAAGCAGACGAGGAACGTGACGAAGTGGATCCCGAACGCCTTGTGCGCGTAGAGCGCGGCGCCCGCCGCCTGCGGGTACTTCGTCACCAGCTCCAGGTAGGAGCAGGCGGTGAGCGTGGCGACGACGAACGCGATCACGAAGGGGAGCCACGCGGCCCCGCCCACCTCGGCCGCGACCTGCCCGGTGAGGGCGTAGATCCCGGTCCCGAGGATGTCGCCGACCACGAACAGCAGCAGCAGCTTGGGGCCGAGCACCCGCTTGAGCTCGGGCGGGGCGGACGTCTCTCTCGTGGCGGTCATCGTCGGCCCCTCCCGTTGCGGATGAGCGCGAGCCTACGACCGCGGGCACCGCCCCGGGAAGAGCGGGCGCCCGGGGAGCAGGAGCGCGCCGGAAGGAGCGGCTGCGCTCATCGGGTGCCCATAGCCGACAGCGAAGGTCCGGAGAGGAGGTCTCCCTACGGTCGAGGAAGCCGAGCGATCCCGTGCCCGGCCCCTCTCGGAAGGACCCCGTGTTCGCCATCTACCTCCGGCGCGAGCTCACCCACCGGCGACGGCAGACGATGATCGTCGCCGCTGGACTGGCGCTCGCCATCGCCCTCGTCATCCTCGTCACCTCCTTCGCCGCCGGCGTCCGCACCGCGCAGGCATCGGTCCTCGGATCCGTCTACGGAGTGGGCACCGACATCACCGTCACCCGGGCCGCCGCCGCACCCGCCGACGATTCCGGCGGCGGGCAGCGCTTCGACTTCGGCTCGGAGGACGGCACCACCGACGACGGCACCACCTCTGTCAGCCGCTCCCTGCTGCAAGCAGACCGCGGCACCGCGACCTTCGACTCCTCCGCCGTGCAGACCGCACTCGGCGTCGACGACGTGCGGACCGCCATCGGCGTGCTCGCGCTGACCAGCACGACCTTCTCGGGCGAGCTGCCCGGGCGGACGCAGACCGGCACGGACGACGCCGCCGCACCGACGGATCAAGACGGGGCCGGCGCTCCCCCGGCGGGCGGACCCGACGGCGCAGGGGGCTCGTCGTTCGGCGTCGACTCGTTCTCGGTGCTCGGACTCGACCCCTCCGGCTCCGCGATCGGCCCGCTGGCCGACGTCGCGCTCACCGACGGCCGCACGCTCACGGCCGAGGACGCCGGGCAGGACGTGGTGGTCGTCGACTCCGCGTACGCCATCACGGCCGGGCTCTCGGTCGGATCGACGCTCGCGATCGGCGGCACGGACTTCGCCGTGGTCGGCATCGTCACCTCGGACTCGACCGAGGCGAGCAGCGCCTCCGACACCTACGTCCCGCTCGACGTGGCGCAGACGCTCTCCGGGCAGGCCGGGATGATCTCGTCCGTGTACGTGCAGGCCGCGTCGGCAAACGACATCTCCGCGATCCAGGCCGCGCTGCAGGCCGCCCTGCCGGACACGACGGTCGCCACCCAGGCCGACCTCGCCTCCACCGTCTCGGGCTCGCTCTCGACGGCGGGCGAGCTCGTCGCCGACCTCGGCACGTGGCTCTCGCTGCTGGTGCTGGCGGCCGCGTTCCTGATCGCGATCCTCTTCACGGTCTCCGGGGTCGCCCGCCGCACCCGCGAGTTCGGCACGCTGAAGGCCATCGGCTGGAGCGACGGCGCGATCGTCCGCCAGGTGGCGGGCGAGTCCGTGGTGCAGGGTCTCCTCGGTGGCGCGGCCGGCATGCTGCTGGGGCTCATCGGAGTGGCGATCGTCAACGCCGTCGGGCCGACCCTGTCGGGCTCGACGGCCACGGCTCAGGCCGCCGGACCCGGGGGCTTCGGCGGGCCCGGAGCACAGCGGGCCGTTGCGACCACCGCCGACGTGGTCCTCTCCCTACCGGTCACCGTGCCGGTGATCCTGCTCGCCGTCGGTCTCGCCGTGCTCGGCGGACTCCTCGCCGGGGCCTTCGGCGGCTGGCGGGCCGCCCGCCTGCGCCCCGCCGCGGCGCTGCGCTCCGCCTCCTGATCCGCCACCGCTCCGTCCCCCTCTCGAAAGGACCACTTGTGTACACCCTCACCGACGTCAGCAAGCGCTACGACACCGCGAGAACCGCGGTCACCGCGCTCGCGGACGTGACCCTGACCATCCCCGACGGCCAGATGGTGGCCGTCCAGGGGCCGACCGGCGGGGGCAAATCGACCCTGCTTCAGCTGCTCGGCGCCCTCGACCGGCCGACCTCCGGCACCGTCCTCCTCGACGACCGGGAGCTCTCCTCCGCGGGGAACGGCGTCCTGGCGTCCGTGCGCGCGACGGAGGTGGGGATCGTCTTCCAGAGCTTCAACCTGATCCCGACGCTCACCGCGCTCGAGAACGTCGAGACCGCTCTCGCCCCGCAGAGGATCCGCGCCGGCGAGCGCGCCGAGCGGGCCCGAGCGGCCCTCGTCTCGGTCGGCCTGGGCGACCGGGTCGACCACCTGCCCGCTGAGCTCTCCGGCGGCCAGCAGCAGCGCGTCGCGATCGCCCGCGCGCTCGTCAAGGATCCGCGCGTGCTCCTGGCCGACGAGCCGACCGGCGCCCTCGACGAGGGCACCCGCGACGAGATCATGCTGCTGCTCGAGGAGCTGTGGCGGGAGCGCGGGCTGACGCTGGTCATCGTCACCCACGACTCCGCCGTCGCCCGCCGCGCGCAGCGCTGCCTGCACCTCGCCGGCGGGAGGCTGCGCGAGGCCGGCTGACCGGATGCTGCCACGGCCGGAGCCTGCCCGTGCGTTGGGCGGGCCCCCGACCCTCCGCCCCGCGCGGGGCCGGGGGGTCCGCCGCATGTCCGGATGCTGCCGTGCCCGGATGCTGATCTGGTGCCGCCGACGGCCCTCCGCGAGGCTCGGAGGACCACGACGAGAGGACGGACCATGACCGCCACTGCACCCGCCGCCACCCCGCACCTCCGCCCCGTCGCCGCCGGAGGCGCCCTCGCCTGGGCCGCGCTGGCCGCGCTGCTCCTGCTCGGGGAGCCGCACCCCGCGGCTGTCCTCGTGCTCGTGCTCGCGGCCGCCGCCGCGACCTCGCTGAGCGTCGTCGCCGTCGCCCGCCGGCAGCCCCCCGCCCGCCGCACCGGCGTCGTGATCGGTCTCCTCGCCCCCCTCCTCGCGAACGCCGGTCTCACTCCGCTCGCCGCGCTGGTCGGCCCGGCCGTGTTCGGAGCGGTGGCGCTGGTCCTCGCCGGTGAGCTCGCCGTCGTCGCGGTTCTCGCGCGGCGGCGCTGAATGCGCGCCTCCTACACTCGGGAGGGTCGGGAGAACGGGGGGGCCGCCGGTGCTGAGCGAGAACGCGATCGCGCTGTACCTGCACGCGTCCGTGCGCGGAGACTGGTCGCTCGAGAGCGCGTCGGACGAGCTCGGCGTCACCGTCGACGGCCTCCGCGAGGCGCGCGACGAGCTGATCGGGCTCCGGCTGCTCGCTCCGCTGCACGCGGGGGCGGAGTCGCTCGCCACGGCCGCACCGGACATCGCCCTGGCCGAGCTGATCGCCGACGACGAGCGGCGCCTCCTCGAGCTGCAGACCGGGATCACCCGCCGCCGCAGCGAGCTGATGGCCCTCGTCCCCGCGTACCGGAGCGCCCGCAGCGCCCTCGCCGCCGCGGAGCAGGTGGAGGTGATCGAGGACCCGGCGACCGTCCTCCGGCTGCTCCTCGACCTGCAGCGCGGAGCCTCGGAGGAGGTGCTGATCGCCGCTCCCGGCACCAGCAGCGTGGAGCGGCACGAGGCGAGCGACGCCGTCGACCGCGAGCTGCTCGGGCGCGGCATCGCGAGGCGGACGCTGTACCACGACCGCCGCCGCGACAACACGGCCCTCCGGCGCTCGGTCGCGGAGCTCGAGCCGCTGGGCGCGCGGTTCCGGACCCTCCCGGTGCTGCCCTTCCGGCTGGTGGTCTTCGACCGCTCCCTCGCGATCGTCGCCCGCTCCCGCGACGAGGACGACCGCGCCGCCCTGGTCGTCCGCTCCCCCGAGCTCGCGGCGACCGTGGCGCGCGTGTTCGACGCGGCGTGGGAGTTCGCAGCGCCCCTGCACGCGGCAGGTGCCGAGGAGGAGCCCTCCCTCTCCGCGGTGCAGCGGTCGATCCTGCAGGGCCTCGCCGCCGGGCTCACCGACGAGGCGCTCGCGGCACGGCTGGACCTCAGCGTGCGCACCTGCCGTCGGCACATCGCCGGTCTCTTCGAGCTGCTCGGCGCCGAGAGCCGCTTCCAGGCCGGCGTGCTCGCGGCCCGGCGGGGCTGGCTGCCGGTCCGACCGCGCTGACTCAGGCCGTCGGCGAGCTCAGCGCCGCTGTGCCGGGCGCCGTCCGTCGGGGGCCCGCTCAGCCCGCGTGCGCTCCGAGGAACGCGAGCGCCCGCGGCCAGGCGTCGGTCGCCGCCTCGGCCTGGTAGGTCTGCTCGTTCGCGTCGTTGAAGAAGGCGTGGCCCGCTCCCGGGTAGACGACGACCTCGACGTCCTTGCCCTCGGTCGCCTCGCGGATGCGCGGCACCTGCTCGACGAGGGGAGCGTCCTGATCGCCCAGGAACGCCAGCACCGGCACCTGCAGCGCGGCGAGGTCCTCCGCGGACGCGGTGACGTGCCCGTAGAACGGCACGGCAGCGGCCAGCCGCGGCTCGGCCAGCGCGAGCGCCCACGAGAAGGTGCCGCCGTAGCAAAACCCGGTGACGGAGACGCTGGTCGCACCCTCCTGGCGCAGCAGCCGCTCGACGAGGGCGCGGAGGATCGCGACGGTGCGCGTCGCGTGCTCCGGAGTGAAGACGGGGGCGAAGAAGGTGCGCAGCTCGACCTGGCGCGGCAGGCGCCGCACGGGGTGGTCGTAGTCGGCGCGCTGCTCCTCGTCGAGCTGCTCGAGCAGGCCGCTGTCGGCCAGGAGCTCGGGCGCGACGACGCTGTAGCCCTCGGCCGCGTAGCGGTCCGCGACCGAGCGGATGTGCCCGTCGACGCCCCAGACCTCGTGGATCAGGATCAGCGCCCGGCCGCCCTCACCGCTGCGGTACACCGGTACGTCGTGCTCGGCCAGGGTCCAGGTCTCATCGCTCGTGGGCATGGTCGCACCCTAGCCCCGGACCCCGGGAGTACGCGTCTTCAGAAGTCGTACTCGCAGTTGCGGAGGTTCGCCACGTCCTCGGTGAGCGTCGGCTCCCCGCCGAGCAGGAACGCGTAGTTCTTCGAGTTGGAGGCCAGGAAGCGCAGCGTCGAGTCGTGCACGCAGTCGCGCTCGGTCAGCAGCACGGACGAGCCCAGCGCCGCCGCCGTCGTCGCTCCCGAGAGGGCGTCGGCGAAGGAGGACCCCGCGGCGAGGAAGACGCTGTCCTGCAGCAGCGACTGGGGGTAGGCGCTGTTCAGCTCCACGCTGGTCTCGTAGCGGTCGCGGCCGGCGATCCTCGAGACCGAGGGGGCGAGGCCGCGACGCGCGAAGTCCGCCACGTACGCGTCCCGGATCGAGGGGTCGCCGCCGAGGAACTCCACGTGCTCCGGCGCCAGGTCGCGCACCGCGGTCTCGGTCGCGGAGTCGGCGCCCGAGGTCGCACCGTCGACCAGCAGCACGGGCTGCGCCCGCCAGCCGGCGATCGGCGCGGCCGACAGGGCGTCGGGGAAGTTCGTGCCGGTCGCGACGAACATGTTCGAGTAGGGGCCGGTGCCGAAGGCGTCCGCGACGATCCGGCGGGAGGTGTCGTAGCGGTCCGTCCCGCCGATGCGCTCGGTGCCGCCGACGATCGAGCGGATCGCGGAGAGGACCCCGGGGCTCACGCTCAGCTCGCTGCCGACGACCACGACCCGCTCCGGGCGGAGGCGGCGGATCTCGTCGGAGACGACCCGAGGCAGGCGGTCGGGATCGGTGAGCAGGAGCGCGCCTCCGAGGGCGGCGGCGGCCGGGCCGGCGCTCAGCGCATCCGGCCAGTTCGCCCCGCTGGCCACGTAGAGCACCGGGATGCCCGGGGAGAAGTAGCCCGTCGCCTCCACCGAGGTCGCGTAGCGGTCCGATCCGGCGAGGCGGCCGGTGTACTGCTGGTAGTCGCTGCTCAGCGAGAGGTCGATCCCGGCGGCCGATCCGCCCACCGGGACGCGCACGTCGCCCGCGTCGCCCGAGCGGAGGACGTGGTCCCAGTAGCTGTCGTCGATCACGTCGTCGCGGCTCGACGCCCGGACGAGGTAGTCGCCGGGGACGACCTGCTGGAACGAGTACGGGTTGTCGCCGCCCGTGATCACGTCGAGCTCGCCGGTGCGGAAGTAGCCGTCGGTTCCCGGGTCGCGGTACCAGATGTCGACGCGCTGGTCGCCCGCGACGCCGCTCAGGCGTCCCTCGAGCGACCCCAGCCGTGCGGTGCGCAGCTGCACGCCGGCCGCCGGGGCCTGGAGCGGCTCGGCGCTGCGGGCGACGGCGCTGCCGCCGGACCAGAGGTCGGCGTACAGGTCGGCGTTGTCCTTGATCAGCAGGTAGTAGGTCTGCCCGGCGGTGAGCCCGTCGATGCTGAAGGTGAGGTCGCCGGCGACGGAGTGGTTCCCGAGGAGCCCCGCCTCGCTCGACCAGACCTCGACGTTCAGGAGGGCGCCGCGGGGAGTGGTGGTCGCGATCGAGCCGTCGGCCTCCTCGACCACGACACGGCCGCTGATCGACGCCGCAGCGCTCGCACGGGCGGCGCTCGGCGCCTCGTCCGGCACGGCGGGCAGGGGGGACTCGGCGCTGGGCTGCCAGAGCGGCTGCCCCTCGGGGAGCACGATCGAGCGGGGCGCGTCGGAGGCGGCGCCGAATGCGGCGACGGGGGCGGCCGACGGCGCGGCCGCCGATGCGGCGGAGGCGAGCGGGCTGGAGGTGATCGCCAGGGCGGCGACGAGGACCGCGGAGGCGGCGGACCTCAGAACGAGCGGGGACACGGCGGAGTGCCTGCTTCCAGGAGGAGGTCGCCCTGCGGCCGACCCGGCGGAGGGGATCGCGCTCATGCTAGCGGCGGCCCGCGCCCCGTCGTCCTCCCCGATCAGGGGTCAGGAGACAGGCGGCGCGACGAGGATGTCGTCCCACTCCAGAGCGCGCTCGAACCGGAAGCCGTGCCGCTCGTAGAGGCGGCGGGCGTCGCTGCGCTTCAGCACGTCGAGCCGGAAGGGCAGACCCGGCCGCGCCTCCTCCGCCATCACCCGACGCAGGACGGCGCCGCCGACTCCGCGTCCCTGTGCGTGCGGCGCCAGGTAGAAGTGCTCGATCCAGACCGCGTCCGGCTCGACCCGCGCGGCGATGCTCCCGGCGAAGGCGCCGTCGAGCTCGATCACCCGGGTGAGCTCGGGCCGGTAGCCGTCGAGGAAGCGGTGCCGCACGCGGTGCTCGTCGTAGCGGTCGAGCGTCTCGAGCGACGGGCGCATGACGACCGCGCGCAGCTCGGCGATCGCTGCCGCGTCCTCCGAGGTCGCGGGGCGGAGCGACCAGTCGGCGTCGTCGACCACGGTCAGCGGCCGCGGGGCTTGCGGGTGCGCCGCACCGCCGGCGCGGACGCCGTGGCGCGGGCCGGCTTCTTCTTGCCGCCGCCGGCCCTCTCCGCCTTCTCGCGCGCCTCCCGGGCCTTCGCCTTGGCGGCCTTCGCCCGCGACTCGACCTTCGGCGTCGCGGCGGTGCCGCGCGTGGTGTTCGCGCTGCGGCCGCGGACGACTCCGATGAAGTCCTCGACGTCGTCGCCCTTGTCGTCCGTCACCCAGGCGAGGCGGACGGAGGAGGGAGCGACGCCGGTCACCGGCACTGCGGTCACGTCCTTGCGGCTGTGCACGCGCGCCACCGACTGCGGCACGATCAGAACGCCCACGCCGGCCGCGACCTGCTCGACCGCGTCGTCGAGGCCGGCCATGCGCGGCAGCGGGCGCCGCGAGCCGTCCGCGATCTCCTCGGCGACCGCGGCCCACTCGGGCACGTCCTCCGGGTCCTGGAGGAGGTGCTCGCCGGCCAGCTCCGCGACGTCGAGCTCCTCCGCGGCGGCCAGGACGTGCTCGCGGCCGACGACGGCGACGGGCTGCTCGTCGTAGAGGTGGATGGAGCTGAGGGCGGAGGAGGAGACGTCGCCGCGGACGAACGACAGCTGCGCGCGGCCGTCGAGCAGCGCCTGCTCCTGATCGCGCTCGGCGACGACGGTGATGCGCAGCGGGAGATCGGAGCGGCGCTGGCCCCAGACGCGGGTCCACTTGGTGGGGGTGACGCCGGGCACGAGGGCGACGGCGAGCACGGGGCCGGCGGGGACGGCGTCCTCGGCGGCGGAGTCGGCGTCGTCGGAGTCGGCGGCGTCGTCGACATCGCTGTCCCCGGCGTCGCTGTCCTCGGCGTCGAGGTCGGCGGAGTCGAGGTGGTCGGAGTCGAGGTCGTCGGAGTCGCCGTCCTCGGAGGCGCCGTCCGTGTCGTCCGACTCGGGTCCGGCTCCGGCGCCGACCGCACCCGATCCGGCCGACGCGTCGTCCGCCGCCGCGTCCGCCTCGCCCTCCGGACGCCCCTCCGCCTCGGGAGCCGCCTGCGGGTCGACGGTCTCGGGCTGCTCGCTCATCCCCTCAGGGTAGGTGGTCCGCGCCGCGCCGGTAGGGTTGCCGCATGGCCAAGGCGACACAGACGATGAAGGCTGCGACCGCGGCGAAGAAGCTGCAGGTCTACCTGCCCGCGACCCCGGAGGAGTTCCAGGAGTCGGCGATCACGCGCGAGCAGTACGACGAGCTCGCCGCGAACCCGCCCGCCTGGCTCGTGCAGCTGCGCGAGGAGGGGCCGCACCCCCGCTCCGTCATCGCCTCCCGGCTGAACGTCTCCATCTCGGGGCTCGCCCGCGGCGGCGTCACCGAGGCGCTGACCACTCCCGAGATCCAGGCCCTGCTCGACGAGGTCCCCGAGTGGCTCCGCGTCGAGCAGAACCGCTACGCGGAGGTCCGCCGCGAGCAGGCCCGCATCAAGTCCGAGCGCGCCGCCAAGGCCGCCGACTGACCCCACCCCCGCCTGCAGGACCCCGATCCGGCGCGGGCGACGTGGCCTGCGGACCGGAGCGGGATCCCGCCGAGGGGAGCCGCGCGGCTACTGGTTCGAGAACGCGGCGTCGAACGACGCGGTCGGGGTCCTCCAGAGCAGCGAGCGGATGAAGCCGACGGCCTCCTTCGCGCCGTGGAGGCGGTCCATCCCGGCGTCCTCCCACTCGATGGAGATCGGGCCGGAGTAGCCGATCGACTCCAGCGCCCGGAACGCGTCCTCCCACGGGACGTCGCCGTGCCCCGTCGAGACGAAGTCCCAGCCGCGGCGCGGGTCGCCCCAGCGCAGGTGCGAGCCGAGCACGCCGGCGCGGCCGTTCTTCGGGCGCAGGCGGGTGTCCTTGCAGTCGACGTGGTAGATCCGGTCCTTGAAGTCGACGATGAAGCCGACCGGGTCGATGTCCTGCCACATCATGTGCGACGGATCCCAGTTGAAGCCGAAGGCCGGGCGGTGCCCGATCGCCTCGAGGGTGCGCACGCTCGACCAGTAGTCGTAGGCGATCTCGGACGGGTGCACCTCGTGCGCGTAGACCACGCCGTTCGCGTCGAACTCGTCGAGGATCGGGTTCCAGCGGGTCGCGAAGTCCTCGTACCCCTCGTCGATGACGGAGGCCGGGACCGGCGGGAACTGCGCCACGTAGGGCCAGATCTTCGAGCCGGTGAAGCCGACGACCACGTCCACGCCGAGCTTGCGGGCGACCCGCGCCGAGCGCTTCATGTCCTCGGCGGCGCGCTGCCGCACCCCCTCCGCGTCGCCGTCGCCCCAGGTGTAGTCGCGCACGAGTGCCTTGTGGCGGAAGTCGATCGGGTCGTCGCAGACGGCCTGGCCGGTGAGGTGGTTCGAGATGGCGAAGACCTCGAGGCCGTAGCGGTCGAGGATCTCCAGGCGCGAGGCGGCGTAGGCGTCGTCCTCGTCCGCGCGCTTGAGGTCGAGATGGTCGCCCGAGGCCGCGATCTCGAGTCCGTCGTAGCCCCACTCGGCGGCGAGCCGGGCGACCTCCTCGAAGGGCAGATCGGCCCACTGGCCGGTGAACAGCGTCACGGGGTGGGTGGCGGGGTAGGTCTTCTCGTCGCTCATGCGGCGATCTCCGTCCGGTCGTCGGCGGCGGGCAGGGTGACCCAGGCGCCTGTCTCGGCCGCGTCGAGCACGGCCTCGGTGATGCGCGCCGCGCGGAGGCCGTCGGCGAAGGTCGGCAGACCCTCCACGTCGGCGCCCGCCACGGCGGCGTAGGTGTCGCGGGCGAACGCCGTGAAGGCGTCCTGATAGCCCATCGGATGACCGCTCGGCACGATCGAGAGCCGGGCCGCATCGGGCGCGAGGATCGAGGCGTCGCGCGGCACCAGCAGGGCGCTGTCGCGCCGGCCGACCCACAGCGTCTCGGGGAGCTCCTGCTCGAAGCGCAGCGACTCCTCCAGCCCGGACACCTCGAGCACCAGCTCGTTGCGGTGGCCCGCGGTGACCTGCGAGACGAGGAGCGTGCCGACGGCGCCGCCCTCGAGCCGGACGATCAGGCCGGCCACGTCCTCGGTGCTCACCGGGCGGCCGCCGCGCTCGGCGTGGACGGTGCTCGTGATCGCGGCGAGCGAGTCGATCCGATCGCCGGTGACGAACTCCAGCAGGTCGACCAGGTGCGAGCCGATGTCGCCGAAGGCGCGCGAGCGGCCGCCGGCGGCCGGGTCGACGCGCCAGTTGTCGTCGGAGGCGCCCAGCAGCCAGTCCTGGAGGTAGCTCCCGCGGACCGTGACCAGACGGCCGGTCTCGCCGGAGGCGACGCGGGCACGGGCCTCGCGCACCATCGGGTGGAAGCGGTAGGCGAACGGGACGGTCGCCACCACGCCGGCGGAGGACGCGGCCGCAGCGAGCGACTCCGCCTCCCGCAGCGTCGCGGCGAGCGGCTTCTCGCAGACCACGTGCTTGCCCGCTTCGATCGCCGCGAGCGCGAGTGCGGCGTGCGTGGCGTTCGGGGTGCAGACGTGCACGAGGTCGATGCTCTCGTCCTCGATCAGGGCCCGGGCGTCCGGGTAGGCGCGCTCGACGCCGAGCTCGGCCGCCGCCCGCTCGCCCTTCTCCGGGGTGGAGGAGGCGACTCCGGCGAGCACCGCTCCGGCGCTGCGGGCCGCGCGGCTGTGCACGGCCGCCATGAAGCCGCCGCCGAGCACGCCGACGCGCAGGGGCGCGGGCATCAGGAGAGGGTCGCTTCGGTCGGGTCCCAGCTCTCGGGCAGTGCGGGGCGGGGCGTCACGGAGCTCGTGACGAGGACCTTCTCGCCGGTCTCGGCGGCCTCGAGGAGCGAGAGCATCACGTCGGTGACGTGGTACGCGAGGTCTCCGGAGGCAGCCTCGGGGCGGTCGGCCCGGATCGCACGGGCGAGCTCGAGCACGCCTGTGCCGCGGGAGGCGGTCGAGCCGGTCGCCGCGATGACCTCCGGCTCGGCGGACCCGCGGCGGTGCAGGGTGATCTCGCCGTCGTGCTGGTTCGGGTCGGGGAGGACGAGGGTGCCCTCGGAGCCGTTGATCTCGACGAAGCCGGTGCGCGGCAGGCTCGACTCGAAGCTCCACACGCCCTGGGCCGAGGCCCCGGACTCGAAGCGGAGCAGGCCACCGATGTGCGTCGGGATGGTCACCGGGAACTCGGTGCCCTCCTTCGGGCCGGAGCCCACGACGCGGGTGGCGCGGGCCTGGGACGAGACGGCGGTGACGCTCTCGACGGGGCCGAGGTTCTGCACGAGCGTGGTGATGTAGTACGGGCCCATGTCCAGCAGCGGTCCGCCGCCCTCGGCGAAGAAGAACTCCGGGTTCGGGTGCCACGACTCGGGGCCGGGGCCCTGGAAGAGGGTGAGGGCCGAGAGCGGCGTGCCGATGGCTCCGCTCTCGATCACGCGCTGCGCCGTCTGGAGGCCCGCGCCCAGGAAGGTGTCGGGAGCGGTCGCGACGCGCAGCCCCTTCTCCTTGGCCAGCGCGAGCAGCTCGATCCCGCTGTCGCGGTCGAGCGAGAAGGGCTTCTCGGTCCACACGTGCTTGCCCGCCTCGACCGCGCGGCGCGCGACCTCGACGTGCGCG
Source organism: Rathayibacter sp. AY2B7 (assembly GCF_002931635.1). Lineage (NCBI taxonomy): Bacteria > Bacillati > Actinomycetota > Actinomycetes > Micrococcales > Microbacteriaceae > Rathayibacter > Rathayibacter sp. AY2B7. The sequence continues at coordinate 21,526 of NZ_PSUC01000010.1, forward strand.
GCCGGGATCGTGAGGTTCACGACGATCTCGATGCCCTCGTGCGCGAGGAGCTCCTCGACGGTGCCGGAGGCGGGGACGCCGAAGGCCTCGGCCTGGGTCCTCGCCCGCTCGAGGTCGATGTCGGCGACGAAGAGCACCTCGAGGTCGGGGAAGACGGTGAGGTTGGTCAGGTACTGGGTGCTGATGTTGCCGGCGCCGATGACGCCGACGCCCACGCGGCCGGTGCCGCTCATGCGCCGAGCCCCGAGACGTAGCGGTGGGCCGACTCCAGGCCCTCGAAGATGTCGCCGGCATAGGCGTCGAACTCCAGCACGGGCAGGGCCTGCGGAGCGGCGGCGAGGATCGCCGGGACGTCCATCGCGCCCTCGCCCGCGGGCAGCTGCTCCTGGGTGTCGGCCGAGATCGGGCCGTCCTTCACGTGCAGGAAGCGCACCTGGTCGCCGAGGCGTCCGAGCACCTCGACCGGGTCGTCGCCGCCGACTGCCGCCCAGTAGGTGTCGAGCTCGAGGACCATGCGCGGGTCGAGCAGGCTCGCGAGGTGCTCGAAGGCGCTGCGGCCGTCGACGCGGTTCTCGAACTCGAAGGCGTGGTTGTGGTAGCCGAGCACCAGGCCGCGGGCGGCGGCGGGGTCGACCAGAGCGTTCAGCTCGTCGGCGATGCGGGCGACGTCGTCCGCGGTGGTCCAGCGGGTCGGGTCGACGAAGGGGTCGATCACGGTCTCGACTCCGAGCGAGGCGGCGGTGTCGAGGATCTCGTCGACGGTGGCGTCGCCCTGCGGGCCGAGGAGGCGGGCGTGGGCGCTGGGAGCGCGCAGTCCACTGGCCGGGAGCGCCGCGCGGTAGGCGTCGGCGAGGTCGACGAACCCGAAGAGCTCGACCGTGGTGAAGCCGATCGCCGCGAGGCGGTCGAGGGTGGCGGGCAGATCGGCCGCGAGCGGCTCGCGCACCGAGTACAGCTGGACAGAGAGGTCTGGGGGTGTGGCCACCGGTGGGGCTCCTGATCGCATCGGAAGGTGTGCCTCGAACCCTACGCGGACTTTTGCTCACGGACAAGCAAAACTAGCCCTGCGCGCCCGCCAAGTCGGGCGCCCGCCGCACAGAAGCACGGGCGCTGTGGTTGACTCTGGCCATGTCCCCGCGCCGCCGCATCACCGTCAGCGCGGTCGGCGAGCTGCTGCTCCTGCTGGCCGACGGGGCGCCCCGGACGCGGGCCGACGTGGTCGCCGAGACGGGCCTGCCGCGCGCGGCCGTCTCCGCCCAGCTCGACGTCCTCACCGCCTCCGGCCTGGTCGCCCGGCAGGACGACGCTCCCTCCTCCGGAGGCCGCCCCGCCGCCCGCGTGGCCTTCGACCCCCGGGCGCGCACCCTCCTCGCCGTCGACCTGGGCGCCGCGCACGCCGTCGTCGCCCTGACCGACCTCGACGGCACGGTCCTCGCCCGCCGCCGCGAGAGCATCGCCATCGCCGACGGCCCCCTCGCCGTCCTCGGCCACGCCCTCGACGTCGCCGCGGCCCTGCTCGGCCGGACTCCGGCGGCGGGCCCGCTCGCGGGAGTCGGCGTCGGCGTCCCCGGACCCGTCGAGCACGCGACGGGCCGCCCGGTGAAGCCGCCGATCATGCCCGGCTGGGACCGCTTCGACATCCCGGAGTTCGTCGGCCGCCGCCTCCCCGTGCCCGTCCTCGTCGACAACGACGTGAACCTGCTGGCGCTCGGCGAGCACGCCGACCACTACGCCGACGTCGACGACCTCCTCTACGTGAAGGTCTCCACCGGCATCGGAGCCGGGATCGTCAGCGGCGGCGCCCTGCAGCGCGGAGCCCTCGGAGCGGCGGGCGACCTGGGCCACGTGCAGGTCCCCGGCGACCGCGGCGAGGCCGACCTCGAGGCGATCGCGAGCGGCTCGGCGATCGCCCGCCGGCTGACCGAGTCCGGGATCGACGCCGCCAGCACCTCCGACGTCGTCACCCTGCTGACCGGCGGGGACCCCACCACCGTCGAGCTCACGCGCGCCGCGGGCCGCGACATCGGCGAGGTGCTCGCGACCTGCGTGAACCTCCTGAACCCGTCCGTCATCGTCGTCGGCGGCAGCATCGCCCAGGCCAGCCACGAGGTCCTCGCCGGGGTCCGCGAGGTCGTCTACCGCCGCTCCCTCCCCCTGGCGACCCGCGCGCTCGACATCGTGCAGGCCGCGGCCCAGGGCGGAGGCGTCCGCGGTGCCGCCCTGATGGTCCGGCGCCACCTCCTCTCCCCCGCGCACGTCGACGCCTTCCTCGACGCCTGAGCCGCCGGCGCGGGCCGTCGCGCCCCGGTGAGAGGCCGCGGGTCGGCGTGCCGATTCGACCGGGCGCCGCAGGGGGCAGAGAATGAATCGGTGCCCGACCTGCAGCTCTCCTTCCCCTGGGAGACGCAGCCCGTCTTCACGGACGCCGAGCCCCCGCACCTCCGGAGGGTCGTCGCCGACTCCTCGGACCGCGTCGCCTGGCTCCGCGCCCGCTCGCGCGGCATCACGGCGACCGATGTCGCCCGCCTCTCCTCCCCCGCAGCGATCGGCAGGGCCGCGCTCGACAAGCTCTACGGCACCGGTTTCGGCGGCAACGCCTTCACCGACCACGGCCGCGCCCGCGAGCCCGAGATCGCCGCCTGGGTGCGGAGCGAGCACGCGATCGAGCCCAGCAGCACCCTCTTCCACGCGAGCCAGGAGCGGCGCCACCTCGCCACGCCCGACGGCATCGGCCTCCGCGAGGACGGCCGGCTCGAGCTCTGCGAGATCAAGACCACGACGAAGCCGTGGCGGAGCATCCCGCGCCACTACCTGCGGCAGGTCTTCTGGCAGCAGTACGTCCTCGGCGCCGAGCGCACGCTCGTCGTCTGGGAGCAGCACCGCGACTTCGTGCCGATCGAGGGCGAGCCGAACTCCCGCTGGGTCGACCGCGACGAGGACGAGATCCACATCCTCGTCCGCCTGGCGGGGATGCTGATGGCCGAGCTGCACGAGCGGACGCGCGCCCGGTGACGGTCCTCCTCCTGCACGGCCTGGGCGGCGACCGCTCCCAGCCGCTGGGGCTGCTGCGCTCCGCCCTCCCCGCCGGCAGCGAGGTCATCGCTCCGGACGTCCGCGCCCACGGCGCCTCTGAGCTGCTCGGCGCGCCCGGCGACTTCGCCCTCGAGGCGCTGGCCGACGAGGTGACGGAGGAGGTCGTGCGCGCCGGAGCCGCGCACAAGCCGCTCACGGTGCTCGGCATCTCGATGGGCGCCGCGATCGCCCTGCGCCTCGCGGTCCGACGCGTGCTGCCGATCGACCGCGCCGTCTTCGTGCGCCCCGCCTTCACCGCCGAGCCGCTGCCCGAGAACCTCACCGTGTTCCCCGTCATCGCGCAGCTGCTGCACGACCACGGAGCGAAGCGCGGCGAGCGGATGTTCCGCGCCTCGGGCCTGTTCGCGCGCGCCGCCGAAGTGTCCCCCGCGTCGGCGGAGGCGCTGACGCTGCAGTTCCGCTCTCCGCGCGCGGCCGAGCGCGCCGTCCGTCTCGCCCAGATCCCGCGGAACGCCGCCTACCGCGATTCCGGAGAGCTGGGCGAGGTCATCGCGCGCACCCTGGTGATCGCGGCCGAGCGCGACCCCGTGCACCCGGTCGAGGTCGCGGAGGCGTGGGCTAGGGCTCTTCCGGATGCGGACTGCGAGCGGGTGCCGTCGCGGGACGAGGGCTTCGCCGCTCAGCAGGACCGGATCCGCGGGCACGTCCGCGGCTGGCTCGCTCGGCGCTGAGGTCCTCGAGCGCGAGCACCAGGCCGACGAACGCGAGCCAGAGCACTGCGATCGCCGTCGCCACGAACTCGAGCGTGCCGCCGAGCCGCAGCCACACGCGCAGGAGCGACAGGATCCCGCCCGTCCCGGCGACGACCGCCACCGAGATCCCGGCGGCGAGCGAGAGCCGCGCGACCGCAGGGCGCCCCCGCACGGTCGCCAGCTGGAGCATCGCGGCGCAAGCGGCCCCGAAGCCGAGCACGGCGGCCGAGGTGTGGATGAGGTCCTGCCAGCGGAAGGCCGGCCCGACCGGCAGCGGGCAGCCCGCCGTGCAGGTCACCTGCGAGGCGAGCGCGAAGCAGGCGGCCGCCAGGAGGATCGCGCCCGCCGGGCGGAGGGCGGGGAGCAGGCGGGCGCGCACCGGCCAGGCGCCCGCGGCGATCAGCGCGCCGCCGGCCGCCACGAGCAGAAGAGCCGCCTCGAAGGCGCCCGCCGTCGGCAGGTCCGGCGCGCCCATCTCGCTGACGTAGACCCAGCGGCTGGTGCCGATGCTGATCCGGGCGGCCAGGAGGACCACGAGCCCGGCCAGGACAAGGAGGGCACCGCCGACCAGCAGGGTACGTCGGCGTCGCATCCCCTCATCGTGCCAGACCGGGCGCCCGCGGCTCCGCGCGCCAATCTTCTCCCGAGGGTGACACCCCCGTAACAGCGCCGACTCATTGCCTCGATTGACTGGTCGCGGCGTCGGATGCGGGGATCGGGGGCGACGTCCTCGGCACGCTCCACCCGCACGCCTCAGCGACAGGAAAGGCGACGATGCACACCAGCGCGCTCGGGCACGGCCTCGCGATCGGCGAGATCCCGGAGGAGGTCGTCCTCCCCGACACGATGACGGCGGCGGTGATCGACGCGCCGGGCGACGCCTCCGCCCTGCACCTGGCGACCGTGCCGACACCCTCCGCCATCAACGCCGAGTTCACCGTGAAGGTGGTCGCGGCCGGCGTGAACCCGCTCGACGCGAAGACGCGCGCGGGCCAGGGGGTCGCCTCGCAGATCGCCTCCTACCCTGCGGTCCTCGGCCACGACTTCTCGGGCGTCGTCGTCTCGAGCCCCTACCCGGCGCATCCGCTGCGGCCGGGCGACGAGGTCTACGGCTTCGTCATGGTGCCGCGCTACTCGGGCTCCTACGCGGAGTACGTCAGCGTGCCGAGCGTCTCCATCGCGCGGAAGCCGTCGACGCTCTCGCACGTCGAAGCGGCCGGCGTCCCGCTCGCGGCGCTCACCGCCTGGGGCATGGTCGTCGAGCTCGCCAAGGCGCACGAGGGTCAGCGGATCCTCATCCACGCCGGGTCGGGCGGAGTCGGCCACTTCGCGGTGCAGTTCGCCGCCTACTTCGGCGCCTCGGTGATCGCGACCGGCTCGACCCGCAACCTGCAGTGGCTGCACGAGCTCGGCGCCGCGCAGGTGATCGACCACACCGCCGAGCGCTTCGACGAGCTGCTGTCCGGCGTCGACGTGGTCATCGATCTGGTCGGCAACGTCCACGACGACACGGGCTCGCGCTCGCTGAGGGTCCTCCGCCCCGGGGGCCTGATCGTGAACGCGCCCACCGGGAGCTGGCCCGGGTTCTTCGAGGAGGCGGCCGCTGCGGGCGTGCGCGCCTCCACCTACCGCGTCGCTCCCGACGGGGCGACCCTGGGCGTGGTCTCGCGCCTGCTCGAGTCGGGCGACGTCCGCGTCTTCATCGACGGCATCTTCCCCCTGGCCCGCGCCTGCGAGGCGCACGAGCAGCTCGAGACGGGCCACACCCGCGGCAAGATCGTCCTCACCGTCTCCGAGGGCTGACCTCGGCGAGAGGCCACTCGGATACGCCACGCGGAGCGGATCGCGTACTCGGGTGGCGTCTCGCGGGGAGGGTCAGGCGAGAGAGCGCTCGAGGACGAAGTCGTCCTCCCAGCGGTCGCCGACGAGGAAGCGCTTGCGGCCGACGACCGCGAAGCCGTGCTTGGAGTAGAACCGCTGAGCACGCGCGTTCTCCTCGTTGACGCCGAGCCAGACGCCCGCGGCACCGTGATCCAGCGCCTCCTCGAGGGTCGCGGCCATCAGCGCGGCCGCCGCTCCGGAGCCGTGCCGGCCGGGCAGGAGGTAGAACTTGCTGAGCTCGACGGTCGGACGCAGCCGGATCGCCGCGACGACGTCGGCGTCGGCGGGCTCTCCGCGCACGAGCATCGCGTAGCCGGTCAGCGCGCCGGAGTCGTCGTCGACCAGGAGCGAGCGGAGCGGATCGGCGAGGTTGTCGCGGAAGCGCTCGACCGAGAGCACGGTGCGCACGAACTCGGCCATCGCCTCCGCGGTGGTGTGCGGCGGGCAGGCCAGCGGGAAGGTCGCGGCGGCCAGCTCGGCCAGGGCCTCGGCGTCGGCGGCCGACGCGCGGCGGACGGTCACGGGAGGCGCGACGGAGCTGAGCGGCGGATCACCGGTCCAGTATGCCGGGACGACGAAGGAGGGGGCCCGCCGAAGCGGACCCCCTCCTCACGTCAGTGCGTGCCCGGCTCAGGCCAGGACGTTGACGTCCAGCGGGATGCCGGGGCCGAAGGTCGTCGAGACGGCGGCCTTCTGGATGTAGCGGCCCTTCGAGGAGGACGGCTTGAGGCGGAGGATCTCGTCGAGCGCGGTCTTGAAGTTCTCCTGGAGCTGCTCCTCGGAGAACGCGGCCTTGCCCACGACGAGGTGCACGTTGGCGTGCTTGTCGACGCGGAACTCGATCTTTCCGCCCTTGATCTCGGTCACGGCCTTCGCCACGTCCGGGGTCACGGTGCCGGTCTTCGGGTTGGGCATGAGGCCGCGGGGGCCGAGCACCTTTCCGAGACGGCCGACCTGGCCCATGAGCTCCGGGGTCGAGACGGCGGAGTCGAACGAGGTGTACCCGCCCGCGACCTTCTCGATGAGCTCGGCGCCGCCGACCTCGTCGGCACCGGCGGCCAGCGCGGCCTCGGCGGCCGGACCGGTGGCGAACACGATGACGCGGGCGGTCTTGCCCGTGCCGTGGGGCAGGATGACCGTGCCGCGGACCATCTGGTCGGCCTTGCGGGGGTCGACACCGAGCTTGAGGGCGACCTCGACGGTGCTGTTGAACTTGGCGGAACCGGTCTCGCGGGCGAGCGCGACGGCCTCGTCGGCCGTGTAGAACTTGCCCTCTTCGAGCTTGGCCGCGGCGGCCCGGTAGGCCTTCGACTTCTGTGCCATGTTGTTTCTCCTTGAAACGAGAATGTGGTTCTAGAGCCTGGCGGGCTCTCCCACGGGGGTGATGGAGTTCTGGTGGTGCCGCGATCGCGGCCGTGCGTGCTGCTCGCGGGAGGCGGAGAGGTCGTGCGGAGGCGCTTCCGGACCGGGCACGCGACCCCGCTGAGGGCCCGCCGTCGGGTTCTCGAGGCTTCCGCGGTGGGTCCGCGCCGATGGGCGCGTTGCTCCCGCCGTCGAGCAGCGCGTCGCGCTACTCGACCGTGATGCCCATCGAGCGGGCGGTGCCGGCGATGATCTTCGCGGCGGCGTCGATGTCGTTGGCGTTCAGGTCGACCTGCTTCGCCTCGGCGATCTCGCGGACCTGCGCCTGGGTGAGCTTCGCGACCTTCACGGTGTGCGGGGTCGAGGAGCCCTTGGCGACGCCGGCGGCCTTCTTGATGAGCTCCGCCGCGGGCGGGGTCTTCAGCACGAAGGTGAACGAGCGGTCCTCGTAGACGGTGATCTCGACGGGGATGACGTTGCCGCGCTGCGACTCGGTCTGCGCGTTGTACGCCTTGCAGAACTCCATGATGTTGACGCCGTGCTGACCGAGCGCCGGACCGATCGGGGGCGCGGGGTTGGCCGCGCCGGCCTTGATCTGGAGCTTGATCAGGCCGGTGACCTTCTTCTTGGGGGCCATTCTAATTCCTTTTCTCAGGGTTCGAGCGGTCGGGGGCTCCCGGCCGCTCTCCCGCGCATCCGACGGTGCTGGATCGCGGTGGAGGAGGGTCGTCCGGCGCGCACAGGGGCGGGCGCCGACACGAAAACCCGTACGAGCTTACACGAGCGGGGCCACCCCCGACAGGGCGGAGGAGGGGCCGACGCCCGGGTGCGCGTGGGGCGGTGCCGGAGGGAGCGCCACCCGGAACGGCGAACGCCCCCTCCGACCTGCGGAGGGGGCGTTCATGCGCCGCGGAGGCGACGCGTCAGAGCTTGGTGACCTGGTCGAACGACAGCTCGACCGGGGTCTCGCGCTCGAAGAGCGAGACGAGCACGGTGAGCTTGCCGCTCTCGGGCTTGATCTCGCTGATCGAGCCGGGAAGACCCGCGAACGAGCCCTCCTTGATGGTGATGGTCTCGCCGATCTCGAAGTCGACCTCGGCGGGCAGCACGCGCTGGGCCTGCTTCTGGCCCTTGGCACCGGAGGTCTTCGAGGGGGCGACGTCCTTGATCTCGACGAGGCTCTTCAGCATCGTGAAGGCCTCCTCGAAGCGCAGCGGAGTCGGGTTGTGGGCGTTGCCCACGAAGCCGGTGACGCCCGGGGTGTGGCGGACGACCGACCACGAGTCCTCGTTGAGGTCCATGCGCACCAGCACGTAGCCGGGGATGCGCACCCGGGTGACCATCTTGCGCTGGCCGTTCTTGATCTCGACCACGTCCTCCATCGGGACCTGGACCTCGAAGATGTAGTCCTCGGCCTCGAGCGAGACCTTGCGGTTCTCGATGTTCGACTTCACGCGCTTCTCGAAGCCGGCGTAGGAGTGGATGACGTACCACTTGCCCGGCTTGCCGCGCAGCTCGGTGCGGAAGGCCTCGTACGGGTCGATGTCGGCGAGGTCCTCACCGGCGGACTCGGCGTCCTCGGCGGCGACCTCGGCCTCGTCCTCGACGGCCTCGAGGGCCGCTTCGGCCTCCTCGACGGTGTCGATGTGGGCGGCCTCGTCGACGGCGGAGTCGGCCTCGGGGTCGTCGACGGAGCCGATGGCGTCCAGCGCTGCCTCGAGGTCGGAGGCGAGGTCGTCCTCGGACTCGTTCTCGTCGATGATGCTCAGCGCACCCTGCTCGGCGGGCTCGACGGCGTCCTCAGCCTGCGACTGGACGTCGCCCTCCTGCTCCTCCTCGACCTCCGACGACTGCTCGGCAGCCGTCGCCCAGTCGACGTCGTCGCGGTTTCTGTCAGACACTCGTCACAACTCTCTCTCGATCGATCGGTCGCGCCCGTCGGGGCGCGTCCCGCTGTCGCCGGCACCCTCCGCTCGCGCGGCCCGGATGCTCTCGGGTCAGGCGGCGGGTGTGCCGAACACGTACGTCACGGCCAGGGCGAAGACCCAGTCGAGGAAGGACACCAGCGCCATCATGATGACGACGAAGATCAGCACGACCACGACGTAGTTGCCCAGCTCCTTGCGGGTGGGCGTCACGACCTTCTTCAGCTCGGCGATGACCTGCCGGATGAAGAGGGCGATGCGCGCGAACGGGTTTCGCCGCGCGGCTCGCTGCTGATTGGCGATCGCGACGACGTCCTCGCTCGGCTCGTCGACTGCTTTCCCGGCCACCTGCACGCACCTTTCCCGCACCGGAACCTCCGGTGTGGCCGACCGCCCGTCATGGGCGGCCCTGGACCGATGACCGCAGCGTCGCGGGGACCGCGTGCGACGGGCATCGATGTGCAGGGCGGACAGGGCTCGAACCTGCAACCTGCGGTTTTGGAGACCGCTGCTCTACCAATTGAGCCACCGCCCTATGGATGCCGTTGCGAGCATCCGAGGAGGAGACCGACCCGCCGCCCCACCGCCGCGACCCTCGCGGGCGCTGTGGATGAGGGCAGAGATCGACTACCTCGGACGAGTGTACGTGGACCCGAAGGGCGTGTCCAGCCGAGCGGCGGGGGGCCTCGGAGCCCCGTGCGCGCGCAGGATACGCTGGCCGTCGTGTCCTCCACCACGCGCATCTCCGCCCGCATCGCCGCCATCGCCGAGTCCGCCACTCTGAAGGTCGACGCCAAGGCGAAGGCCCTCCAGGCCCAGGGCCGACCGGTCGTGTCCTACGCCGCCGGCGAGCCCGACTTCCTCACTCCCGAGCACATCGTCGAGGCCGCCTCGGCCGCCGTGCTCGACCCGAGGAACTACCGCTACACCCCCGCGGCGGGCCTCCCCGACCTCCGCGCAGCCATCGCGGAGAAGACGGCGCGCGACTCCGGATGGGCCGTCGACCCCTCGCAGGTCGTGGTCACCAACGGCGGCAAGCAGGCCGTCTACCAGGCCTTCCAGACCCTCCTCGACGACGGCGACGAGGTGCTGGTGCCGACCCCGTACTGGACCACCTACCCCGAGGCGATCAAGCTCGCCGGCGGCGTGCAGGTGGACGTGTTCGCGGGCGCCGACCAGGGCTACCTGGTCACGGTCGAGCAGCTGGAGGCCGCGCGCACCGAGCGCACCAAGGTGCTCCTGTTCGTCTCCCCCTCCAACCCCACCGGCGCCGTCTACTCGGCCGAGCAGACCCGCGAGATCGGCGAGTGGGCCGAGGAGCACGGCCTCTGGATCATCGCCGACGAGATCTACCAGAACCTCGTCTACTCCACCGGCGACCAGGACGACGCGAGCCCGCTCGAGCACGCGACCTCGATCGTCGAGGCGGTGCCGGCCCTGCGCGACCGGACGATCCTCGTCAACGGCGTCGCGAAGACCTACGCGATGACCGGCTGGCGCGTCGGATGGATGGTCGGCCCGGCCGACGCGATCAAGGGCGCCTCGAACCTCCAGTCGCACCTCTCGAGCAACGTCTCGAACATCTCGCAGCGCGCCGCGATCGCCGCCCTCACCGGCCCGCAGGAGCCGGCCGAGGAGATGCGCCTGGCCTTCGACCGCCGCCGCCGCACCATCGTCGCCGAGCTGAACGCGATCGACGGGATCGAGTGCCCCACCCCCGGCGGCGCGTTCTACGTCTACCCCGACGTGAACGGGCTGCTGAACCGCGAGTGGAACGGCACCACCCCGACGACCTCCCTCGAGCTCGCCGACCTCATCCTCGAGCAGGCCGAGGTCGCCACCGTCCCCGGGGAGGCCTTCGGACCGAGCGGCTACCTCCGCCTGTCCTACGCCCTCGGCGACGACGCGCTCCTCGAGGGCGTGCGCCGCTTGCAGCAGCTCTTCGGCACCGTCTAGCCCCTCTCCTCCTGCGTCGTCGATCGGCCGCGGCCGGCTCGACGACGAGGTGCGTCGCAGAGAGCGGGATGCGCAGCGCGGATCGCCGGTCGCCCCTCGACCGTGCCGCACGGTGACGGCGGGTACTGCGACGCGCCTGTCCGACAGGTGAGGGGTGCCTGGCATCTCGGGGCGGGGAGGGCAAGAGGGAGGCGGAAATCGGGGATCACTGTCGCCGGAGGGGTGCGACAGGGCACGCTGTGACGATGAGCGAAGACCACGCCGTCCGAGTCCGCGACCTGCGGAAGGACTACGGGGGCGCTCCGGCGGTCGCGGGAGTCTCCTTCGACATCCACCGGGGCGAGACCTTCGCGCTCCTCGGCCCGAACGGCGCCGGGAAGTCGACGACCATCGAGATCCTCGAGGGCTACCGCGACCGCTCCGGCGGCGAGGTGTCGGTGCTCGGGGTCGACCCGCGCCACGGCGACCTGGCGTGGAAGGCGCGTCTGGGGATCGTCCTGCAGTCCAGCGGCGAGTCCGGCAACGCGACGGTCCGCGAGCAGATCGCGCACTTCGCCAGCCTCTATCCGCGACCGCGCGACGTCGACGAGACCATCGAGGCCGTCGGGCTGACGTCCAAGGCCCGCTCGCGCATCGGACGCCTCTCGGGCGGCCAGCGCCGCCGCGTCGACGTCGCCCTCGGCATCATCGGCCGCCCCGAGCTGGTGTTCCTCGACGAGCCCACCACGGGCTTCGACCCCGAGGCCCGCCACTCCTTCTGGGACCTGATCGCTCTGCTCAAGAGCGAGGGCACGACCATCCTGCTCACCACCCACTACCTCGACGAGGCCGCCCGCCTCGGCGACCGCGCCGCCGTGATCTCCGGCGGGCGGCTCCTGGCCATCGGCCCGATGAGCGCGATCGGAGGGGACGAGGCGCGCGTCCCGATCGTGCAGTGGCGCGAGGACGGCGTGCTGCACCGGCTGCGCACCACCGAGCCCGCCCGGACCGTCGCCGAGCTGCACTCCCGGATCGGGGAGCCGACGGCGCTCGAGGTCGTCCGCCCCAGCCTCGAGGACATCTACCTCGACCTCATCCGCGAGGACCGCGACGCGGTCGACCTGATCGGAGAGCCCGCGTGACCGCCGTCGCCACCCGCCCCCGCACCCTCTCCACCGGCCCGGCACGCACCGTCCGCCTCGGACTCGCCCGCGCCCGCTACGAGATCCGCTCGTACTTCCGCGCTCCGGACCAGGTGTTCTTCACCTTCCTCTTCCCGGTGCTGCTCCTGACGATCTTCTCGGTCGCGTTCGGCGACACCGCGGTGATGCAGGCGAACCCGCAGGACCCGGGCATCCCGATGGCGGAGTACTACGTGCCGGGCCTGGCCGCGGCCGGGATCCTGCTCTCGGGCGTCCAGAACCTGGGCGTCGACATCGCGGTCGAGCGCGGCGACGGCACGCTCAAGCGCCTCGCGGGAGCACCGCTGCCGGTCTTCAGCTACTTCATCGGCAAGTTCGGCCAGGTGCTCGTGACGAGCCTCGCGCAGACGGCCCTGCTGCTCCTCGTCGCGGCGACGGTGTTCTCGGTCGAGCTGCCCACCGACAGCGGGCGCTGGGCGACCTTCGCCTGGGTCTACCTTGCAGGAGTCGCGACGTCGGCCATCCTCGGCATCGCCGTCTCCGCGCTGCCCCGCTCGGGCAAGAGCGCGACCGCCGTGATCGTGCCGCCGCTGCTCGTGCTGCAGTTCATCTCGGGGTCGTACCTGTCGTTCACGACGCTGCCGGACTGGCTGCAGAACACGGCGAGCGTCTTCCCGCTCAAGTGGATCGCGCAGGGCATGCGCGCCGTGTTCCTGCCGAGCGGATTCGAGGAGGCGGAGGTGAACGGGTCCTGGGACCTCGGCGGCGTCGCGCTGGTGCTCGGGATCTGGCTCGTCGTGGGGCTCGTCGCCTGCCGCTTCGGCTTCCGCTGGATCCGCCGCGACAGCTGAGCCGGAGGAGGCCGCGGCCGGAGGGCGCGCGTCCCCGGGAGCGCGGGGCCTGCGCGCGCAGACCGCGCGGACTCAGACCGCGGTGCCGACCACGACGGGCTCGGGGTGCAGCAGCACGCCGAACTCCGCCAGGACGCGGCCCTGGACGTACCGGGCGAGCTCGGCGACCTGCTCGGCCGTCGCTCCTCCTCGGTTGGTCAGGGCGAGGGTGTGCTTGCTCGACACGGCGGCCCGCGAGCCGGGCAGGGCGAAACCGCGCGAGACGCCGGCGTGCTCGATCAGCCACGCGGCGCTGAGCTTCACCAGGCCGTCGGCGCGGGGAGGCACGGGCAGCCCGACGGGCGCTCCGGCCTCGACCGCGGCGAGCGGAGTGATGACGGGCGCCTCCGCCGTCGGCTCGACCGGCCAGCGCGGCGCCTCGGGCGGCAGGGAGTCGGCGAACGCGCTCGTGACGAGGGGGTTGGTGAAGAAGGATCCGGCGCTCGCGGTGTCCGGGTCCTCCGGATCGAGGACCATGCCCTTGCCCGCGCGCAGCGCCAGCACGGTCTCGCGCACCCGCGCGAGCGGCACGCGGTCGCCGAGCGCGACTCCGAGCGCCGACGCCAGCTGACCGTAGGCGACGGGAGTGCCGTCGCCCTCGGCGCCGACCTCCTCGAGCGCGAACTCGACGGCCAGCACCGCGCCCCGGCGGCCCTGCTTGATCACGGAGGTGCGGTAGGCGAACTGCAGCTCCTCCGCCGTCAGCCGGACGGGCTCGCGGGCGCCCTCGTCGAGGAAGTCGACCGCGACCAGCGTGTCCGAGAGCTCCTGGCCGTAGGCGCCGATGTTCTGCACCGGCGACGCACCGACCGTGCCGGGGATGCCGCTGAGGGCCTCGAGGCCCGCCCAGCCGCGCTCCACGGTCGTCGCGACGAGGCCGTCCCACGACTCGCCCGCCTGCACCCGCAGGAGCACGCGCCCCGGCTCGTCGGAGGGGAGCCGCTCGACGCCGGTGGTGCGCACGCGCACGACCGTGCCCTCGACCCCGTCGTCCCCCACGAGGAGGTTGGAGCCGCCGCCGAGCAGCAGCCACGGCTCGTCGTCCGACCACAGGCCGACGAGCGTCTCGACCAGCTCCGCCTCGGTGGCGGGCTCGACGAGGCGCTCGGCGGGTCCGCCGACGCGGAGGGTGGTCAGGGCGGAGAGCAGCGGCGCGGAGGTCACGCGAGTCGGACCCGGGCCTGGGCCTTGCCGAGGACGGACTGGCCCTCGACCGAGACGGCGAGGTCGACGCGGACCCAGCCCTCCTCGGCGTTCACAGCACCGATCCTGGCGACCACGTCGATCGCGGCGCCGTCGCGCGGGTCCACCACGACGGGGCGGGTGAAGCGCACCTGGTAGTCGACCACGCGTCCGGGGTCGCCGACCCAATCGACGACGACCTGCACCGCGGTGCCCATCGTGAGCATGCCGTGCGCGAGCACGCCGGGCAGGCCGACCTCGGCGGCGACGTCGTCGCGGTAGTGGATGGGGTTGAAGTCGCCCGAGGCGCCCGCGTAGCGCACCAGGGTGCCGCGGTCGATCGGGAAGCGGCTCTCGGCGACGACCTGGCCGACGCTCAGCTCGGCGAGGGCGGGCAGTGCGGTGCTCATTCGTCTCCCCTGACCACGAGGGTCGAGATCGCGGTGACGACGTGCTCGCCGCTCGCGTCGACCATGCGGGACTCGGTGGTGACCATCGAGTGGGCGCCGAGCTTCTTGATGGCGGCGACCGAGAGGGTCGCGGTCAGCTCGTCGCCGGCGACGACCGGACGGGACAGCACGAAGCGCTGGTCTCCGTGCACGACGCGGCTGAAGTCGATCCCGCCGTCGGGCTCGGCGAGCAGCTGCTGGAGCGTGAACTCCTGCACGACGACGGCGAAGGTGGGCGGAGCGACGAGGTCGGGGTGCCCGGCGGCGCGGGCGGCTTCGACGTCGTGGTGCAGGGGGGAGGTCGCGGAGACGGCGCGGGCGAACTCGCGCACCTTCTCGCGCCCCACCTGATAGGGCTCCGTGGGCGCGAAGACGCGCCCGACGAGTTCGGGGTTCACTGGCACCCGGCCATACTAGGCGCTGCCGTCGCGGGGCCCTCGGGGCTCCGGAGGCGCCGCCGGTGGTCACCCGGGTATGACCACCGGGAATTTCCCATCCGTGTATGGCTGACCCGCGGCCGAACTTCTCCGAAGCTGGCGGGCATGTCGACACCCACTCCCGAGCGCGACTGGGCGACCTACGCCCGCGAGCTCGGCACCAACATGCACCGGGCCCGCATCGCCAAGGGCGCCAGCCAGGAGCGGATCGCCCACGCGGCCGGGCTCGCGGGCTACACCTACCAGAAGTTCGAGAAGGGCGAGTCGAAGCCCGGCTCGCCCGCGAACCCCACGCTGCACACCCTCCTCGCGCTCTGCGAGGCGCTCGAGATCGAGCTGACGGACCTCCTGCCGCCCGACCCGCCGCGCACCTCACGCGGCGCCGAGTAGCCGGAGCACCGCGCCGGCCAGCCGCGACCCCGAGCTGAGATCGAGGTCGACCTCGCCGAGCCCGTCGGCCTCCAGGCGGAGCCTGTCCTCCCCCGACTCCCCCGGGCGGCACAGGGAGACGTGCACCGTCGCGCCCGCGGCCCCGTCTCGGCCCGCCCAGAGCACCACCGGGAGCGAGCTCGCCGCGGAGCGGTGCAGCCGCTCCCCCGCCGCGACCAGCTCGTCGTGCTCGCCCGCGCACCAGCGCGGGCACCCCTCGTCGTTCCTGCCGTCCATCCGCTCCTCCACGTTCCGCACCCCTCGGTCGAGGAGACCAGCCCACCAGGCGGTACCGACACCGAGGGCCCGCCGCGCCCCGATCCCGACCGGGGTGTGGACAGGAGACGGTCGTCCGCCCGTTGTGGAGGAGCGAGGACCAGGGTCCCATACGCAGGTGGTGCCACCAGGGGTCCGGCGCGAAGCACCGGCGCGGTGTCAGCGGTGGACGATCAGCCAGGTCGCGATCGCGGTGGTCGAGCCCGTGTTGACCATGCGGTGCGGCCGCTCGCACGGGAACGTGATGGCGTCGCCCGGCCCGAGGACGACCGTCTCGTCCTCGAACTCGACCGTCAGCTCCCCGAGCGTCACCGTCCCCATCTCGAACCCGTCGTGGCGGAGCAGCTGCCGGTGCGCTGTCGAGGTCGAGCCCGGCGGGTAGGTCGACTCGAAGAAGTCGACGGCGTCCAGCGGACGCGGCGCCAGACGGCGGAACAGCACTCCGCCCTCGAGCGCCACGGGCGCCGACTCGCGCGCCCGGACGACCGCGGTCTCGACCGGCGCCGACGCGCCCTGGTCGAACACGGCGGACAGCGGGACCCCCAGCGCGTCCACGAGGGCGATCAGCCGGCCGACCGAGGGCTGCATGGCTCCGCGCTCGATCTGCGAGACGGCGCTCACGGAGATGCCGAGTCGCCCGGCGAGTGCCTTCAGCGACAGGCCCGCCGAGAGCCGCAGCTCCCGCAGCCGGGCGCCGAGTCCGGCCCCGTCCGCGATCGCGCGGGCGGCCGCCTCGTCGGGCGCGGTGTCGTCGGAGGGCATGGCCCGTCCCCTCTCGCGGATCGTCACACAGCCGTAACGGAGCCGAAACGAGCGGCGGCCTCCCGACTCGTAGCGTGGCCCGCGTGAAGTGATGACTTCACTCGGAACGCTCTCCGCGACGCCCCGCCTCCTCGGCCGGACGTCCCGACCACCCTGACACATCCGCTCCGTGCCGCTCTGCGCACGACCGCCCGAGAGGTGGATCCACCCATGTCCGACCGCGTCACCGCACCCCGAGTCACCGCTCCCCCCGTCGATCCGGATCCCGCCGCGGCGGCGAGCGCCGCCTACGACGACCGCCTCTCCAACGAGGACCTCGCCCCGCTCCGGAAGCAGCGCTGGTCGAGCTACAACATCTTCGCGTTCTGGATGTCGGACGTGCACAGCGTCGGCGGGTACGTGACCGCGGGCTCGCTCTTCGCGCTGGGCCTGGCCGGCTGGCAGGTGCTCGTCGCCCTGGTGGTGGGCATCGTGATCGTGCAGGTCTTCTGCAACCTCGTCGCCAAGCCCAGCCAGGTCACCGGCGTGCCCTATCCCGTCATCAACCGCGCGATCTTCGGCATCCGCGGCGCGAACATCCCGGCGATCATCCGCGGGCTGATCGCGATCGCCTGGTACGGCGTGCAGACCTACCTGGCGGCGCAGTCGCTGAACATCGTCTTCCTCAAGTTCTTCCCGGGCATGGCCGCCCTGAACACGCCCGAGGCGTCGTTCCTCGGCCTCTCGGCCCTGGGCTACCTCTCCTACGCGATCCTCTGGGTCGCGCAGGCCGCGCTGTTCTGGCGGGGCATGGAGTCGATCCGCCGCTTCATCGACTGGGCGGGACCGGCGGTCTACGTGGTGATGCTCGTGCTCGCCGTCTACCTGGTGTCGCAGGCGGGCTGGGACAACATCTCGCTCACCCTCGGCTCCGGCGAGCCGCTCGACCTCGCCGCCGCGGTGCCGGTGATGATCTCGGCCGTCGCCCTGGTCGTCTCCTACTTCTCGGGCCCGATGCTCAACTTCGGCGACTTCTCCCGGTACGCCCGCAGCTACGGCGCCGTGAAGCGCGGCAACCTGCTCGGCCTCCCGATCAACTTCCTCTTCTTCTCCCTCCTCACCGTGATCACCGCCTCGGCGACCGTGCCGGTCTTCGGCGAGCTGATCACCGACCCGATCGAGACCGTCGAGCGGATCGACACCTGGTTCGCCGTGCTCCTCGGCGGGCTCACCTTCGTCATCGCGACGATCGGCATCAACATCGTCGCCAACTTCATCTCCCCCGCGTTCGACTTCTCGAACGTCAACCCGAAGAAGATCAGCTGGCGGATGGGCGGCATGATCGCCGCCGTCGGCTCGGTGCTGCTCACCCCGTGGAACTGGTACTCGAACGACACCGCCATCCACTACACGCTCGGCATCCTCGGCGCGCTGATCGGACCGCTGTTCGGCGTCCTCATCGCGGGCTACTACCTGATCAGCCGCCAGCGCGTCTGGGTGGACGACCTCTACACGATGAGCGAGAAGGGCCGCTACTGGTTCTCGCGCGGCTTCAACCCCAACGCCGTCTGGGCGACCGTGATCGGCGGAGTCCCCTCCGTCGCCTCGGTGCTCGTGCCGCGCTGGATCGCGGAGGCGGGAGGCGCGGAGTTCACCTGGCTCGGCGACTACAGCTGGTTCCTCGGCTGCGGGCTCGGGTTCGTCGCGATGGCCGTGCTCGAGCGGCGCGCGCCGCGGATCGGGCGGCTCGACGAGGACCTCGAGCACGTCAGCGACGGCTCGACCGTCTGATCCGGCCGGCACGGAGGAGGGATCCGCCCCGGCCGCTCCGCATCCCGCGGACCGGCCGCCGGGCGGGTCCCTCCCCCTCCCGGCACCCGAACCGAGGAACCACCATGCGCATCACCGTCGTCAACCCGAACACCAGCACTGCGATGACCGCGGCGATCGGCCGGGCCGCCCGCTCCGTCGCCTCGCTCGGCACCGAGATCACGGCCGTCACCCCGCCGATGGGTCCGGCGTCGATCGAGAGCCACTACGACGAGGCGCTCGCCGTGCCCGGCGTCCTGCACGAGATCACCCGGGCGGAGGCGGCCGGCAGCGACGGCGCGGTCATCGCGTGCTTCGGCGACCCGGGCGTCGACGCCGCGCGCGAGATCGCGAGCGGCCCGGTCGTGGGGATCGCCGAGGCCGCCATGCACATGGCCGCGCTCGTCGGCCGGGGCTTCAGCGTGGTCACCACGCTCTCGCGCACGAGCGGCCGCGCCTGGGACATCGCCCGCCGCGCCGGGTTCGGCGACGCCTGCCGTCAGGTGCGCGCCTGCGACATCCCCGTGCTCGAACTCGACGACCCCCGCTCCGACGCCCGCCGCGCGATCCTGGCGGAGTGCGCCGAAGCGCTGGCCGTCGACGGGTCCGACTCGATCGTGCTGGGCTGCGCCGGGATGGCCGACCTGTGCCGCGACCTCTCGCGGGAGCTGGGCGTGCCCGTGATCGACGGCGTCGCCTCGGCGGTGCGCCTGGTGGAGGGGCTCGTCGCGATGGGCGTCAGCACCTCGCGGCGCGACGAGTACGCGGCGCCGCGGACGAAGGCGATGGCGGGGCTGCTCGCTCCGTTCGAGCGGGTCTGAGATTCCGCGCCCCGTGCGGCCGAGTGTCCTGCCGGACCGGCGGCCCGGGCCCACCTGCGAGGATCGGGGGATGAGCGTCCTCCGCGATCTCGGCCTCGGTGCCCGGCTCTTCCTCCGCGGCTTCCGCACCTGGGTCCGCTCGCCGCGGGCGATGCTCCTCGGCGCGATCCCGCCCCTGATCGTCGGCCTGGTCTTCGTCGGCGTGCTGGTCCTGGTGCTCACGCGGGTGCAGGACGCGGTGACCGCGCTCACCCCGTTCGCCGGCGGCTGGGACGAGGGCACGGCCGCCACCGTCCGCCTGGTGCTCTCGATCGCAGTGGTCGGCGCCGTGCTCGCCCTCGGCGTGGTCCTCTTCGCCGCGGTGACCCTGCTGGTCGGCGACCCCTTCTACGAGCGGATCTGGCGGCGGGTCGAGGACGACCTCGGCGGCGTGCCCGACGAGCGCGAGAGCACCTTCTGGCAGGGGGTCGGCCGCGGCCTCCGCGACTCCGCCGTGCTGGTCGCCACCTCCCTCGGGATCGGCGTGGTCCTGGTGCTGCTGGGCCTGGTGCCGGTGGTCGGCTCGATCGTCGGCCTCGTCGCGGGCGCCCTGGTCGGCGGGAGGGCCCTCGCGCTCGAGCTGACCGGGTTCGCGGGCGACGCCCGGGGGCTCTCCCTCCGCGACCGCCGCCGCCTCCTCGGCGAGCACCGCGCGGTCTCGCTCGGCTTCGGCATCGCCGTCTACCTGGCGTTCCTCGTCCCCGGGGGCGCGGTCGTCGCCACCCCCGCCGCGACGGCCGGCGCGACCCTCCTGCTCCGGACCCTGCGGGGCGAGCCGACCGAGCGGCCGGCCGTCTGACACCGCTTGGCCGCCGCCCGCCTCTCCCCTAGACTCGCCGCGTGCGCACGTCGATCCGAAGCCCCTGGTGGCCCGCCTCCTAGGCGGACCGACGCGCAGACCCCTCGCACGCGACCGCCTCCTCCGGGCGGTCGTTCTGCATGTCAGGGCCCGGGTGGGGCACGACCCGATTCAAGGACCACGATGACCTCGCTCCTCTCCCGCATCCTCGCCTCCGACGGGACGCTGCCGTTCGCGGTGGTGCTCCGCCAGGGCCGCGACGCCGTCGACGTGTTCACGGGCGACGTACTCGACGTCGAGGGCCTGGCCGACATCCCGCTCGACGG
Organism: Rathayibacter sp. AY2B7; assembly: GCF_002931635.1. Classification (NCBI taxonomy): domain Bacteria; kingdom Bacillati; phylum Actinomycetota; class Actinomycetes; order Micrococcales; family Microbacteriaceae; genus Rathayibacter; species Rathayibacter sp. AY2B7. Next base: position 41,754 of record NZ_PSUC01000010.1, read on the forward strand.
CGACGACGTGCTGACCCTCGTGCCCTACCGGCAGGTGCGCGAGCGCGGCTTCGCGGCGAAGGACGACGGAGCCCCGCTGCGCAACCTCGTGGTGCGCGAGCGCGAGAGCGTCCCCCTGGCGGAGGTGCTGCGGCTCCTGCCCGAGCGGGAGATCCCGGTCGAGGAGCGCGGCTTCGACGTGCCGGACGACGAGTACGCCGACATCGTCCGCCGGGTGATCGAGGACGAGATCGGCCGCGGCGAGGGCGCCAACTTCGTCATCAACCGCGCCTTCGTCGCGCAGACCGACGCGCCGCCCGTCGAGGCGGTCCTGGCCTGGTTCCGCCGCCTGCTCACCGACGAGTCCGGCGCGTACTGGACCTTCGCGATCCACACCCCCGGCGTCGACGGCGCGCAGACGGTCACCGCCGTCGGCGCGACCCCCGAGCGCCACGTCTCGGTGCGCGACGGCGTCGCCATGATGAACCCGATCAGCGGCACCTTCCGCCACCCCGCGGCCGGACCCACCGGGGAGGAGGTGCTCGCGTTCCTCGCCGACGTCAAGGAGAGCGAGGAGCTCTTCATGGTCGTGGACGAGGAGATGAAGATGATGAGCGCGGTCTGCCCGGACGGCGGCCGCATCCTCGGGCCGTTCCTCAAGCAGATGTCGCGGCTCAGCCACACCGAGTACCTGCTCGAGGGCCGCACCGGACTCGACGTGCGCGAGGTCCTGCGGCTGACGATGTTCGCGCCCACGGTCACCGGCTCGCCGATGGAGAACGCGTGCGCCGTGATCGCCGAGTACGAGAAGGAGCCGCGCGGCTACTACTCCGGCGTGCTCGCCCTCTTCGAGCCGGAGGAGCACGGCTACACGGTCGACGCCCCCATCCTCATCCGCACCGCCTACCTCCGCGCGGACGGCCGCCTCACCGTGCCGGCCGGCGCGACGCTCGTGCGCCACTCCACCCCCGAGGGCGAGGTCGCCGAGACGCGTGCGAAGGCGTCGGGCGTCCTCTCCGCCCTGGGCCTGCTGCCGCACCGCGAGGTGCCGCCGGCCATCGACCTGAACGCGCAGCCGGGCGTGCAGGAGGCGCTCGAGGCGCGCAACGACCGGCTCGCCTCGTTCTGGCTCCGGCCCCAGGCGCCCGAGCACATCGCCGGACTCGCCGGGCACACCGCGCTGATCGTCGACAACGAGGACCAGTTCACGACGATGCTCGCCCACCAGCTGCGCCACCTCGGGATGGACGCCCGGGTCGAGCGCTGGTCGGAGGTCGCCGACGTGCTGAGCGACGACCTCGTCGTCTTCGGCCCCGGCCCGGGCGACCCCCGCGACGACTCCGAGCCGCGGATCGCGCACCTGCGCTCGCTGATGACCACGCGCCTCGAGGCGGAGCGGCCGATGCTCGCCGTCTGCCTCAGCCACCAGATGCTGTCGCTGCTGGCGGGACTCCCGGTCGAGCCGCTGCCCGCGCCCCGCCAGGGCGTGCGCCTGGCGGTGGACGTGTTCGGCGAGGACGCCGCGATCGGCTTCTACAACACCTTCTCCTCCGTCGCCCCCGGCGTCGCGCGCACGCCCCGGCTGGGGCTCGAGGTGTCGGTCGACCCGGAGACGGGAGTGGTCAACGCTCTGCGCGGCGAGCACGTCGCGTCGGTGCAGGGGCACCTGGAGTCGGTGCTCTCCTCCGACGGCCTGCGCACCCTGGAGCGGCTGGTCCGCACCGCGACCGCCCAGCCCGCGCGCGCATGAGCGGCCTGAGGCTGATCGCATCGCCCGCCTACCCGGCCGAGCTGCAGGAGGCGGTGGCCGCCGCCGTGCGCGCGGCGGCCGAGGCGGCGCGCGGCTGGTACGGGCGCGGCGACAAGGTCGCGGCGGACGAGGCGTCGGTCGCGGCGATGCGCGCCGTGCTGGCCGACGCTCCGTTCGACGGCGTCGTCGTGATCGGCGAGGGCGAGAAGGACGAGGCCCCGATGCTCGCGAACGGCGAGCGCCTCGGCCGCGCCTCCGCTCCCTCCTGCGACGTGGCGGTCGATCCGCTCGACGGGACCCGGCTCACGGCGGAGGGGCTCCCCGGCTCGGTGAGCGTGATCGCGCTGGCCCCGCGAGGCACGCTGTTCGACCCGCGCGACGTCTTCTACATGGACAAGCTGGTCTGCTCCGGAGCGGGCCGGGGCGCCGTCTCGCTCGACCTCCCTCCCGCCGAGAACGCCGCACGGCTGGCGGCGGCGCTCGGGAAGCCCGTCGCGGAGCTGGTCGTCGTCGTGCTCGACAAGCCGCGTCACTCCGGGCTGATCGCGGCTCTGCGCGCGGCCGGGGTCGCGCTCGAGCTGCGCGGCGAGGGCGACGTGTCGGTCGCGATCGAGGCGGCCGATCCCGCGGGCCGCGTGGACCTCGTCCTCGGCATCGGCGGCACCCCGGAGGGAGTGGTCGCCGCGTGCGCCGTCCGCGCCCTCGGCGGGGTCATGGAGGGGCGCCTCGCCCCCCAGACCGCACCTGAGCGCGCCAACGCCCTGGCCGGCGGCCACGACCTCGACCGCCTGCTGACTCTGGAGGACCTGGTCTCCTCGGACGACGTGCTCTTCGCGGGCTGCGCGGTCTGAGACCTCGCCCGGCAGAGGGCGCGGCCCGCCCCGCTCCGGAGCCGGGGCGGGGGTGACGGATGTCACGGCACCTCGGTGACAGAGGAGCGAGGCACTGCGGCGACCCCCTCGACAGGCTGAGGGCATGACCTCGACCGACCTCGCCGTGCAGGCGACCGCCCTCACCAAGAGCTTCGGCTCCGTCGCCGCCGTCGCCGGAGTGGACCTCACCGTCCGGCCCGGCGAGATCGTCGCCTTCCTCGGTCCCAACGGCGCGGGCAAGACCACGACCCTCGACATGCTCCTGGGCCTCTCGGCCCCTGACACCGGCGAGGTCACGGTGTTCGGACGCTCGCCGCGCACGGCGATCGCGCACGGGCTCGTCTCGGCCGTCCTGCAGACCGGCGGCCTGCTGAAGGACCTCAGCGTCCACGAGACACTGGAGCTGACCGCGAGCCTCTTCGCGGACACCCGGCCGATCGACGAGGTGCTGGAGCGCGCGGGGATCGCCGACCTCGCCTCCCGCCGCGTGGGACTGTGCTCCGGCGGTCAGCAGCAGCGGCTCCGGTTCGCGATGGCGCTGCTGTCGGACCCCGGCCTGCTCCTGCTCGACGAGCCGACCACCGGCATGGACGTCGAGGGGCGCCGCGCGTTCTGGCAGGCCATCCGCACCGACGCGGCGCGCGGGCGCACCGTCCTCTTCGCCACGCACTACCTCGAGGAGGCGGACGAGTACGCCGACCGCATCGTCCTGATGAGCCGAGGCCGGATCGTCGCCGACGGGACCACGAGCAGCATCAAGAACCTCGTCTCCGGCCGGATCGTCCACGCGACCCTGCCCGGCGCCGACCTCGCCGCCCTCGCCGCGCTCCCCCAGGTCTCCAGCGTCGAGGCCCAGGGCGACCGGATCACGGTGCACACCGACGACTCCGACGCCCTCGCCCGCCACCTGCTCACCCGCACCGGTGCCCGCGACGTCGAGATCACCGCCCAGAACCTCGAGAGCGTCTTCCTCGCCCTCACCTCCGAAGGAGCCTCCGCATGACCGCCACGACCCCCGCCGCCGACCGCGTCCGCCTCGACCGCCGCTCGCCGGCGCTCGGCGGCTTCACCACGACCTACCTGCGCATCGAGATCCTGCGGCGGCTGCGGAACCGGCGGACCCTCTTCTTCACCCTCCTCTTCCCGGTCCTGATGTTCTTCATCGTCGGGTACCCGCTCCGCGACGAGCCGCTGACCGCGACTCCGATCGCGGCGGGCGGCGTCTCGATCGCGGCCTTCATCATGGTGTCGATGGCGATGTACGGAGCGATGATGTCGGCCACGCAGACCGGGGCGGCCGTCGCCGTGGAGCGCGCGCAGGGCTGGAGCCGGCAGCTGCGGCTCACCCCGCTGAACCCCGTGGTCAACGTTCTGATCAAGATGATCGCCGGGATGGCGCTGGGCCTGCTCGCCGTCGTCGCCACCTATGCGGTCGGCGCCGCCAGCGGCATCGAGCTCTCGGCGGTGCAGTGGGTCGCGACCGGACTGACGGGCTGGCTGCTCGCGAGCGCCGTCTTCACGACGCTCGGCCTCATGGTGGGCTACATGGTGCCGGGCGAGAACGCGGCACAGATCACGAGCCTGGTCATCGTGGTCCTCGCGTTCCTGGGCGGCCTCTTCTACCCGGTGAGCAGCATGCCCGGATTCCTGCAGAGCATCGCCGCCCTGACGCCGGTCTACGGGATCAGCGAGCTCGCGCGAGCGCCGCTGACCGGCGAGGGGTTCGACCTCGGCGCTCTGGTCGACGCGCTCGTGTGGCTCGGTCTGCTCCTCGGCGGGACGGTGTTCTTCTTCCGCCGCGACACGAAGCGGGTGTGACGGATGCGCCACCGCGGTCGGCTCCGTCCTAGGGTGAGCGCGTGAGCAGCACCACCGCCTCCGGGCACGGCGAGACAGGGTGGCCGATCCGCCCGGCCGCGGCGGGCGCCGACCCGGGAGCGACCCTGCGCACGGCTCTCTGGACCCCGCGTGCGCTGCGCTGGTACGCGGGAGCGGTCTTCTCGCTCTTCTGGGTGTACTCGACCGTGCCGTCGGTCCTCGACGATCCGGAGTGGCCCCGCCGCGTCGTCGGCGTCGCCCTCATCGCCGCTTTCAGCGCCGGATTCCTCGTCGCACCGCCGCTCGCCTGGACCCTCGCGACGCGGGGCCGGCTGCTGATCTGCCTCGGACTGCTCGCCTTCTCCTTCACCCTCCTCCCCTGGCTCGGGCGGGACGTGACGGGGCTCTGGACCTACGTCGGAGTCCTGGTCGGCATGTGCGTGTTCACCTGGCGCCTCACGGCCACCCTGATCGGAGCCCTCGCCTCCGTGACGCTCGCCGTCCGCCTCGAGAGCGACGGCGTCACCGAGACCGCCTTCGTGGTGCCGGTGATCATCCTCTCCATCTCCCTGATGATGGCCACCTTCGCGCGCACGATCGCCACCGTCAACCAGCTCCGCGACACCCGCGCCGAGCTGGAGGTACTGACGGCCGAGCGCGAGCGGAGCCGGGTCGCCCGCGACATCCACGACATCCTGGGCCATTCGCTGACGGTGATCACCGTGAAGTCGGAGCTGGCCGGGCGCCTCCTCGACGCCGACCCGGAGCGGGCGCGGGCCGAGATCGCGGACGTGGAGTCGCTCGCGCGGGGCGCTCTCGCCGACGTCCGCGCGACCGTGTCCGGCTTCCGGGCCACGACCGCGAGCGGAGCGCTGGCCGCCGCGCGCGGCGCTCTCGCCGCGGCGGGGATCTCCGCCGACCTGCCCTCCTCCACCGACACCGTGCTCCCGCAGCATCGCGAGCTGGTGGGGTGGGTGATCCGCGAGGGAGCGACGAACGTCGTCCGCCATTCGAGCGCCTCGCGCTGCCGGATCCGCCTCACCGCCTGCGAGGTCGAGATCGCGGACGACGGAGTGGGTCCGCAGCCGGGAGCAGCGGGCTCGACCGGACTGGCCGGGCTCCGCGAGCGCGTCGAGGCGGCGGGCGGCCGGCTCTCCGTCGGGACGAGCGAGCTCGGGGGCTTCCGCCTGGCGGCTACCCTCCCCGGAGGCGGACGGTGAGCGCTCTGCGCCTCCTGATCGCCGACGACCAGGCGCTGGTGCGGGGCGCACTCGCCGCCCTGCTCTCGCTGGAGTCCGACATCGACGTGGTGGCGGAGGTCGGCCGCGGGGACGAGGTGGTCGCCGCGGCGCTCGCCTCGACGCCGGACGTCGCGCTGCTGGACATCGAGATGCCGGGGCTGGACGGGATCGCCGCCGCCGCGCTCCTCCGCGAGGCGCTGCCGGCCTGCCGCGTGCTGATCGTGACGACCTTCGGCCGTCCCGGCTACCTCAGCCGCGCGATGCAGGCGGGGGCGTCGGGCTTCGTGGTCAAGGACACGCCCTCGGCTCAGCTGGCGGACGCCGTGCGGAGGGTCGGGCAGGGGCTGCGCGTGGTCGATCCCGCGCTCGCTGCGGAGTCGCTGGCGCAGGGAGGCACGCCCCTGACCGAGCGGGAGGCCGACGTGCTCGCCGCCGCGCGCACCGGAGGATCGATCGCCGATCTCGCCCGGATGCTGCACCTCTCGCCGGGGACCGTGCGGAACCACCTCTCGGCGGTGATCGGCAAGACGGGCGCCCGCAACCGGGCCGACGCCCTCCGGATCGCGGAGCGCAACGGCTGGCTCTGAGAGTCCGGCCCGGCGGCACGATCACGGCGCTCCGCTCCGGAGCCGACCGCAGCGGAGCGCGACGGGAACGCCGAAGGCCCCGGCTCGACGCGCGAACCGGGGCCTTCTCGCTGTAGCGGGAGCGGGACTTGAACCCGCGACACCACGATTATGAGCCGTGTGCTCTAACCACCTGAGCTACCCCGCCGCGCGTTCTTCGCAGGTCTGGCCTGCGGGGAACGGAGCCCCCTGTGGGAATCGGACCCACTACCTCTTCCTTACCAAGGAAGTGCTCTACCAATGAGCTAAGGGGGCGCACCTGCGGGTCTGACAGCCCCTCTCGGGGCGTGCCCGCGATTTGGCACCGTTAGACGATAGCACCTCCGCGGAGCGTCGATGACCGCGGGGGGACGCGCCCCCGCGGCCACCCGTGTGCGGCTACGCCCGGCTCGTCTCGTCGAGCGCGGCGAGCTCCTCGGCGCTCAGCTCGAGGGAGGCCGAGGCGATCAGCGCCGGCAGCTGCTCCATCACGCGGGCGCTGGCGATCGGCGCGACCACTCCGGGCTGCGAGCGGAGCCAGGCGAGCGCCACCGTCGCCACCTCGGCGCCGTGCGCCTCCGCCGCCGCATCGAGCGCCGCCAGCACCCCGCGGCCGCGACCGTCGAGGTAGCGGGAGGCACCGTCGGCGCGCGGGCCCTCGGGCGTCGATCCGTCGCGGTACTTGCCGGTCAGGAATCCTGACGCCAGGGCGGAGTAGGGGACGACGGCCAGCCCCGCCTCGCGGGCGAGGGGCAGCAGGTCGGCCTCGATCCCGCGCTCCACGAGGTTGTAGTGCGGCTGCAGCGCGACGGGCGCGTGCAGGCCCTCCTCGCCCGCGATGCGCAGCCACTCCGCGACGCGCTCGGCGCTGAAGTTCGACACTCCGATCGCGCGGACCAGGCCCTGGTCCACGAGCTCCGAGAACACGGCGGCGATGTCGGCCATCGGCACGGCCTCGTCGTCGAAGTGGGCGTAGTAGAGGTCGATCCGGTCGGTCGCGAGGCGCTCGAGGGAGGCGCGGGCGGCCGCGCGCACGGTGTCGGGCGCGAGGCCGGTGAACTGCGGGTGGCGGCCCGCCTTCGTCGCGATCACCACGTCGTCCCGGTCCCCCGAGCGCTGCGCGAGCCACTCGCCGATGATCGTCTCGGACTCGCCGCCCGTGTTGCCCGGGACCCAGGCGGAGTACGCGTCGGCGGTGTCGATGAAGTCGCCGCCCGCGGCCGTGTAGCCGTCGAGGACGTCGAAGGAGGTCTGCCGGCCCGCGGTCCAGCCGAAGACGTTGCCGCCGAGCGAGAGCGGGAAGACGTCGATGCCGGAGTCGCCGAGCGGCGAGCGGGTGACGGAGGAGGATGCTGCGCTGTCGATGGTCATCCCCCGATTCAAGTCCCGCACCCCGCCCCGATCGATCCCCCTCCCGCGCATGCGCGGCAAGGACTCAGGCTGTCAGCGCCGCGGGTAGTCGGCGTAGGCGAAGCGCGTCGAGTCCGGCGCCCAGCCGGAGACGTTGATCGTCCCCTGCCCGCCGTGGAGGCGCTCCAGCACTCGGCCGGGCTCGAGCGTCGAGCGCCCGGGGAGGTCGAGCAGCCGCAGCTCGACGTCGACGTTCTCGGGGTGCCCGGCCGTCCCCTCCGGATAGGCGAGGTAGAGCAGGTGCGCGCCGTCGGGCGACTCGTGCGGGAACCAGTCGACCGTGTCCGACTCGACCAGGCGGGAGAGCGCGGAGCCGTCGAGGCCGATGCGGAACAGCTGCGCCCCGCCCCCGGCCCGCTCGGAGTTGAAGACGAGGGTGCGGCCGTCGGCCGAGACGTCGACGCCGTCGTCCGCCGGCTCGTCGTCGGTCAGGGCGGTGAGCGCGCCTCCTCCGGCCGGCATCGTGTAGACGTCGGTCCGCCACCGCCCGGAGGCGTCGCCGCCGCCGATCAGCGCGAGGGTCGCGCCGTCGGGCGAGACGCCGTGCAGGTAGTGCTTGAAGCGCGCGCCCTCGCGCTCGGCGGTCAGGCGGCGGGCGGGGGCGGAGCCGTCGAGCTCGACCGCGTACAGGTGCCCGTCGCGCGCCGAGACGTAGGCGAGCCCGCCGGACGGGGCGAGCACGTGGTCGTTGTTGAGCTCGGCCGGCACTCCGTCGAGCGGGATCGGCTCGAGCACGGGCGCCCCCTCGAGCGGCAGCCGGAAGAGGCCGCCGCCGCCGTTCACGATCAGGGCGGAGCCGTCCGGAGTCCAGTTCGGCGCCTCCACGAGGACGGAGTCGGACTCGAAGACGGTCGTCGACTCCCCCGTCGCGAGGTCGTGGACGCGGAGTCGGCAGAGCTGGTCGGGGAGGAGCGAGCGGGCCATGCTCCCCACGGTAGGGCCCTGGCGGATCACGACGGGGCCGTCAAGCCTCCGCGCACTCAGGTTCCGCGGGAGGGCGCTCCGATATTCTTGACCGACTTATGCGCTGGGTACACCTTGGGAGGAACATGTGATGCTCCTCATCCTCGTGATCTCGTTCGCGATCGCCGTGGTGACCCCCTGGCTGGTGGACCGGTTCGGGCCGAAGACGTTCTACGCGCTGGCGCTGATCCCGGCCGCGAGCTTCGTCGCCACCGCGACCGCCCTGCCGACGATCCTCGACGGCGGCGAGATCCGCGAGTCCGTGCCGTGGATCCCCGCGCTCGACATCGCCCTCTCCTTCCGCCTGGACGCGCTCTCGATCGTCCTCGCCCTCGTGGTCAGCGGAGTCGGCGCCCTGGTCCTCGCCTACTGCGCGACGTACTTCAGCCGCGACGAGCCCTCGCTGGGCCGGTTCGCAGCGCTCCTGTCCGCGTTCGCCGGAGTGATGTACGGGCTGGTCACGGCCGACGACGTGATCATCCTCTTCGTCTTCTGGGAGGCGACGAGCGTCCTCTCCTACCTCCTCATCGGCCACTACAGCGGGCGCAAGGAGAGCCGGGGTGCCGGTCTCCAGGCGCTCCTGGTCACGACTCTCGGCGGGCTGGCGATGCTGGTCGGGATCATCGTCCTGATCGTGCAGGCCGGTACCACCAGCCTCTCCGGGATCGTCGCCGCCGCCCCCTCCGGCCCGATCGTGTCGACGGCGCTGGTGCTGGTGCTGCTCGGCGCGTTCTCGAAGTCCGCCCTGGTGCCGTTCCACTTCTGGCTGCCGGCCGCGATGGCCGCTCCCACGCCGGTCAGCGCCTACCTGCACGCCGCCGCGATGGTGAAGGCGGGCATCTACCTCGTCGCGCGCCTCGCGCCGGGCTTCGCCGACGACTCCGTCTGGCTGCCCGTGGTGGTGAGCGTCGGAGTCTGGACCATGCTCGTCGGCGGCTGGCGCTCGCTCCGGCAGTACGACCTCAAGCTCGTGCTGGCCTACGGCACCGTCAGCCAGCTCGGCTTCCTGACCGTCGCCGTCGGCTTCGGCTCGCGCGACGCCGCGCTGGCCGGACTGACCCTGCTCGTCGCCCACGCTCTCTTCAAGGCGCTGCTCTTCCTCACCGTCGGCATCGTCGACCACCGCGCCGGCACGCGCGACCTCCGCAAGCTCAGCGGCCTGGGACGGCAGGCGCCGGTGCTCGCGGGCGCCGCCCTCGTCGGCGTGCTGTCGATGGCGGGCATCCCGCCGCTGCTGGGCTTCGTCGCCAAGGAGGCCGTGTTCACGAGCCTGATCTCGGCGATCGAGCAGGGCTCGTTCTGGGCCTGGGTCGCGCTGGTCGGCCTCGTCCTCGGCTCGATCCTCACCGTGGCCTACTCCGCGCGCTTCTTCTGGGGCGCCTTCGCCCGCAAGAAGGGGCTCGAGGACACGCACCTGCACGCCGAGCCGTGGACCTTCACCGCCGCCCCGGTGCTGCTGGCCGCCGCCAGCGTGATCGGCGGGATCGCCGCTTCCGTCCTCGACCCGCTCGTCGCCGTCTACGCGGACACCCTCCCCGACGCCGCCCCGGACGCCGACCCGGAGCTCGCCGCCGCTGCGGAGGCCTCCGACCACGGCGGCTACCACCTCGCACTCTGGCACGGCTTCGAGCCCGCGCTGGCACTCAGCGCCCTCGTGATCGCCGTCGGACTCCTGCTCTTCGCCAAGCGCGTCGCCGTCGCGCGCGCGCAGTCGATGCTGCCCAACCGGATCGACTCGGCCGAGGGCTACTGGGCCACCGTCCGCTGGCTCGACCGTGTCGCCAGCACGGTCACCGAGTCCGTCCAGCGCGGCTCGCTCCCCCGCTACCTGACGGTGATCTTCGCGGTCTTCGTCCTCGGCGTCGGCGGTGCGGCCGCCCTCAACCGCACCTGGCCGGGCGATCTCGTCTTCTGGGACAGCCCGGGCCAGCTCGCGGTCGCGGCCGTGATGATCCTCGCGGCGGTGCTGTGCGCGATCGCCCGCAACCGCGTCGCCGCCGTGCTGCTGGCCGGCGCCACCGGCTACGGGATGGTGGCCCTCTTCGCCCTGCAGGGCGCACCGGACCTCGCCCTCACCCAGGCGCTCATCGAGACGGTGACCCTCGTGGTCTTCGTCCTGGTGCTGCGCCGCCTCCCGACCCGCATCGCCGCGAAGCACCAGCCGATGCGCAAGCGCCTGCGCGCCGTCATCGGCATCGCGGTCGGAGCGGTCATGGCCCTCGCCGCCACCATCGCCCTCGGCGCCCGGACCGCGACGCCGATCTCGGCCGAGCTGCCCCGCCTCGCCTACGAGGAGGGCAAGGGCCGCAACATCGTCAACGTCCTGCTCGTCGACATCCGCGCGTGGGACACGATGGGCGAGATCTCGGTCCTCGTCGTGGTCGCCACCGGCGTCGCGAGCCTGATCTTCCTCTCCAGCCGGGCCGGAGGCGCTCCCCGCCTCGAGTCGCAGAGCGCCGACGACCGCCGCGAGCGCGCGATGGACCTGACCGCCTCCTCCGCCGACGCCGAGCGCGACGGCGACCGCGGCTCCTGGCTCGTCGCCGGGCGCACGCTCCGGCCGGAGAACCGCTCGATCGTGCTCGAGGTGCTGGTGCGCCTGCTCTTCCACCCCGCGATGATCGTGTCGGTCTACCTGCTCTTCACCGGTCACAACACCCCGGGCGGAGGCTTCGCGGGCGGCCTGCTCGCCGGTCTCGCCCTCGTCGCGCGCTACCTCGCCGGCGGCCGCTTCGAGCTCGGCGAGGCCGCGCCGATCGACGCGGGCAAGGTCCTCGGACTCGGCCTCTTCTTCGCCGTCGGCACCGCCGTCTCCTCCCTCGCCTTCGGCCTCGAGGTCCTCGAATCGAGCTGGCTCGACCTCGAGGTGCCGGTGCTGGGCGAGCTCCACCTGGGCACGTCCACCCTCTTCGACATCGGGGTGTACCTGATCGTGATCGGCCTCGCCCTCGACATCCTCCGCAGCCTCGGCGGCGAGGTCGACCGCCACGGCGAGGAGGCCGAGCAGGGCTCCCCCTCGGGCGACGGCGTCACGCACTCGACGGACAGCACCCCCGGCCCCGGCCAGGGTACGGTCGACGGGCTCGAGACCTCGCTCCCCACCGGCTCCACGGTCGTCGGCGGACCGGGCAGGGGGGACGGCGCATGAGCATCACCCTCGTCCTCGTCGTCGTGATGGCTGTGATGTACGCGGCGGGCGTCTACCAGATGCTCGAGCGCAGCCTCACCCGCATCCTGATCGGGTTCCTGCTCGTCGGGAACGCGACCAACATCCTCATCCTGCTGATGGCCGGCCGCTCGGGCATCGCGCCGTTCGTCACCGACGACGGGCGCTCCTACGAGCAGATCGCCGCCGAGATGGCCGACCCGCTGCCGCAGGCGCTGATCCTCACCGCGATCGTGATCACCTTCGGGGTGTCCGCCTTCCTCCTCGCGATGATCTACCGGCGCTGGCGCCTCGCCAACGCCGACCAGGTGGAGGACGACGAGACCGACGCCTCCGTCCGCGAGGACGCGGCGGGCATCTCGGCCCAGACCACCGCCGACGACCGAGCGCTCGACGTCCTGCTCGAGTCCAGTGACGAGGGCACCGCCGCCAAGCACGGGGAGAGCGCCATGACCGACGACAGGAAGGAGGACCGATGAACGCCCTGATCCCGCTCGTCGTCACCCTCCCCCTCCTGGGAGCGGCCGTCGCGCTGATCCTCGGACGCCACCGGCGCGCACAGATCACCGTGAACATCGTGACGCTCTCGAGCGTTCTGGTGATCTCCTCGGTGATGCTCGTGCTGGTCCTCACCGGCGACGGAGGCGGCAGCGCCGTCTACGTGGGCGGCTGGGAGCCGCCGTGGGGCATCGTGCTGGTCGTCGATCCGCTCGCCGCGCTGATGCTCGTGATCACCTCGATCACCCTGCTGGGCGTCCTGATGTTCTCGGTCGGCCAGGGCCTCGTCGACGGCAACCGCGAGACGCCGGTCACGATCTTCCACCCGACCTACCTGATCCTCTCGGCGGGCATCCTCAACGCCTTCGTCGCGGGCGACCTCTTCAACCTCTACGTCGGCTTCGAGATCCTGCTGGCCGCGAGCTACGTACTGATCACCCTGGGCGGCACCGCACCGCGGATCCGCGCCGGCACGACCTACGTGGTCGTCAGCCTGGTCTCGAGCGTGTTCTTCCTCTCGGCCATCGGCCTGCTCTACGGCGCCACCGGCACGGTCAACATGGCGCAGCTCTCGATCCGCATCGCCGAGCTCCCCGCCGACGTGCAGCTGGTGCTCCACGTGGTGCTGCTGCTCGGCTTCGGGATCAAGGCGGCCGTGTTCCCCCTGTCGTTCTGGCTCCCGGACTCGTACCCCACAGCTCCGGCGCCGGTCACCGCCGTCTTCGCCGGACTCCTCACCAAGGTCGGCGTGTACGCGCTGATCCGCACCGAGACCCTGCTCTTCCCGGGAGGGAGGCTGAGCGAAGTGCTGCTGGTGGTGGCGCTGCTGACGCTGATCGTCGGCATCCTCGGTGCGGTCGCGCAGGCCGACATCAAGCGGATGCTGTCCTTCACGCTGGTCTCGCACATCGGCTACATGGTCTTCGGGATCGCCGTGGGCACCCCGGCCGGCTACGCGGCGACGATCTTCTACGTCATCCACCACATCACGGTGCAGACGACGCTCTTCCTCGCGACCGGCCTGATCGAGCGCGTCGGCGGCACCACCTCGATCCTGCGCCTCGGCGGGCTGCTCAAGGCCTCGCCGCTGCTGGCGCTGCTCTACTTCATCCCCGCGATGAACCTCGGCGGGATCCCGCCGTTCACCGGCTTCCTCGGCAAGGTGGGGCTCTTCGTCGCCGGCACGGAGTCGGCCGTCGACCAGCCGTCGTGGCTGATCTGGGCCGTCATCGCCGCCGGGGCCGTGACCTCGCTCCTGACCCTCTACGCCGTCGCGCGCGTCTGGAACATGGTCTTCTGGCGCCGCCAGGAGGAGGTGCCCGGCTACGAGTCGCCCCTGATCGACCAGCTGCAGGAGGACCCCCACGACACGGGCAGCATCCGCACCCGCCACTCGCCGCCGATGATGGTGCTCGCCACCGCGGGGATGGTCGTGGTCGGCGTCGTGCTGACCGTCGGCGCCGGTCCCCTCTACGACGCGAGCGAGCGAGCGGCGAGCGCGGTCGCCGACCCCGCGACCTACATCGCGACCGTCTACCGCGACTCGTCCTTCGGAGAGGAGGGGCCGCGATGAGCCCCCGCCGCCGCGTCGACATCTGGAACCGCGTCGCGATGTTCGTGACCCTCGTCGGCATCTGGGTGCTGCTCTGGGACGACGTCTCGGTGCTGTCGATCGTCACCGGCTTCCTGGTCGCCCTGCTGATCACCCGGGTGTTCTACCTGCCGCCGGTCGAGTTCTCGAACCGCATCCACCCGTGGTTCGTGCTCCTCTTCCTCCTGCGCCTGCTGGCCGACATCGCCGTGGCCTCGGTGCGGGTGTCCTGGCAGATCCTGACCCTGCCGGTCCCGGTCCACAACGCCATCGTCGCCGTGCACCTGCGCAGCCGCTCCGAGGGGATGCTCGTCTGGACGACGGAGGCCGTCTCGCTCGTCCCCGGCTCCCTGGTGATCGACGTGGACCCGCAGCTGAACGTCCTC